>JBKCEW010000043.1:0-9811 GCA_046304235.1 Crocinitomicaceae bacterium
ACTCTAAAAGCTGTAATTTTATTTTCAAATAATATATCTTTCATTTTTGTAATTGTTTTAATTAATTTAATTATTCTTGAATAAATAGATTCGGTCCATGTTTGTTGTTGATACTTAATGAACCGAACTATTTCGAGCAAAACGATTATTTGTATGTTTTGCAATTTTAGATTGGAAAAGGAATTTTACATTGGATTATATCTCGAATATTTCGAAATCCATCACTACGTCTGATATTACTTTTTCATCTATGTAGTGATTGTGCATTACTTCGTCTCCCGAATGTTTTGTAATGATTCTTGTTTTATCACCGTGTTTGGCAAAAAGGTGAGAGATATAGGTTTTTCTTAAATCGTAAAATCTCAATTCTTTTCCTGTGTTAAGTTGCTTGTAATAATGAGTGAATGCTTTACTGATAAAGTTCATTATAGTAACACGTTGCATAGTCTCATTAGGTGCAAGAATATATCTATCCTTTCCTTTGTTGTCCTCATAGCCAAGATCAAGTAAAAGGTTTTTAAGTTGTGAAATAACGGGAATGTGGATCATTTTTAGTTCTTCAATATTTGAAATCCCTTTACTTTTATTGACTTTGTAATCTTGCACCAGGATTTTTCTAGGTTCCCCTTTATCATTTTCAATGATATCATGAAATTTCATATTTACAATTTCCTCACGTCTTCTTCCTGTATATAAAGCAAGTAAAATAGCATGTTTTAACCAGGGTTTGTAAAAACTTTTTTTATAGTTTTTTTGATTTGATCGATTTTCATAAGTGCTATTTCCATTCTCAGGAGTAATTATTTCGAGGAGTTTTTTAAATTCTTCTTGACTAATGGTGTTTATTGTTGTTTTACCATATAATCGTTTAAAACCTTGGAATGGATTTTTCATTTGTAAATCATATTCTCTTATAGAATACTCCATAAATACTCGCATTAAACCTATGTATTTGTTATAGGTTTTTGGAGCGTACTTTTTTGTATCGAGTAAATAGGATTTTAATTGACCGACTACGTCTCGGTCAAGTTTTAAAATTGGGAGGAGCTGAGCATTTAATTTAATGGATTTTAAATAATCCACGAAATAAAGGAAATACCTTTCTACTTCTTTGATGTGACCGATTGAACGAATTTTATGTTCCTGTTGATGAGGGGTATCATTGTTCAAGTAAGCGATATAGCTAGCCATAGTCTCCGCTACCGTTCTAGGAATTGAAGTTTCATTCTTTTTATTTATAGGTTGGTAATCACATTTTTCAAGTTCCAATCGGTATTGATAAGCTTGAATTACAAGCTCATTAGGGTCTCTTGTATCAAAAAACTTAGTATATACTGTATTATTGTTGCCGGGTATACAAATTCGAAGTTTATATTTGTTTTTATCAAGATGCTTACATGCGCCAATTTTTTTTCCAGTTAACCCACAAGAATTCGTAATCGTTTTTTTGCATTTTGTACATTGAATATATATTCCCTTTACATTACATTTTTTAAGTGGTTTGTAGTTTTGATTATTCATTACTGTCAAGTTTTAGTTTGTTTAAAAAATTGGATGCAGCTTTACTTTTGACTTTAAATGTTGGAATATTTAATGCTGAGTTTGGTGTTAAAAATTTAGCAATGGTTTCGAAGTCCATTTTTTTGTAGGCGCTGTAAATCAAAATCCAATCATTTGGATATTTTGTTTTTAATGATTCAATAAAAGAATGATCAATAACAAAATGGAAATCCATGAGATTAACATATTTTTCCTTTCCAAATTTTAGAATTTCTAATTTTTTTATTTTACACCAATTTATAACAGTCCTAATGCTTTTAACTTTAAGAAATTCTGCTATTTCATTGAGTGTTAGTTTGTCATTTAGTAATCGGTTCTCTTTTGTTAGAGAATTATCGTTGAAAACCTCTCCATGTGCAATGGGCGAGTTGGGTTCAAAATTTTTGTCTTTTTTTCTGTTCTTTAATTCAAATTTCATATTAATTATTGTAAATAAATTTCCTTGTTTAGGTAATTTATCAATGAACCGATATTTTGTTAATATTGATTCATATCACGCGTTAACCTCTAAGTGATGAAACTTTCCATACAGAGGATGTATAACGATATTCTGGTAATTCTTCTCAAGTATTAATTCATAAATCATAGTTTTAATTTCGTTTATATTATTTTCATCAACTCGAATTGTTTCGTATTGATGTGGCGCTTTTTTTCTAAAGTCAAGCGTGAAATCACTAATTTTTTCAATCAATTCTAAAGTTTCAATTTCTTTTTTAGTGAAAATTGGAATTTTTTCTGTGCATATTGAATAGCCTAGTGTTTTAACTAGATCACTAAGGATTTCGTTCATAGATAAATGCACATGTGATTTAGTTACAATTTTTTTGTATCGGTCTAAATATTCTTCATTTTTTACATTATCCAAGTCTTCATAATTTCCTATAATTGTTTTTCCTTCTAGATTTAATAACATGAAATAATTCTTTCTCTCAAGAATTATTGATTGAATCATTTGTTCAAAGTCTGTTAATTTGATTTTAAATAGTTGATCCCAAATTTCTTTATTCTCTGAAATTTCATTGATGTTGTTATCGTCGATTAAACCTAAAGCTTTTATTTGATTTATGATTTCTACTTTTTGTTCTACTTTAAATACATTTTTTGCTTCATCAAACAAATTATCCTTTAAATTTTTTAAAGTTTCGAGAGGAATATTAAATCCTCTTAGTCGCATCATAATTTTTACCCAGAAAGCTTCTGGTAAATTAAATATAAACCATGAACCATCATCGTATTGTCTTGGGAATAACCCTTTATCATACCAATGATTTGCGATTCTAGCATCTAAATTTAATTCACTACGTTTAAATTTTGTACTGTACATGTATTCTAAAGGGTTAGTATTTAACTCTTTGAATGTTGTTATGCTTTCAATTATGTTTTTCTTATTTCTTTTCATAACACGAATGTAATATAAAAATTCAATATTACTACAATGTTATATATTAAAGATATTAACAATTTTAAAAAGAATATTAAATGAAGAGCAATTAGTGTTCTTGTCAGAATGAGAATTCATATTAACGAATACAAGTGAAAGTAGAGTCTTTAGTGACACTAAAACGAATTTCTACCAATGGTTAAGAATTATACCATTTTAATTAAAAGGCCAAAATTCAAACGCTTTTATAAACTGAAATTTCAGTTGAGATAGAAATCTTTGAAGAATTTTTGAATTAACTTAATGAAAATCAGTGTTGTAAATAACTAGTATTACAAAGTTAAAACAATTATAAATAATTTGTTTGCGTGAGGTGGATGGTCATTTTTAAAAGTTTTAAGTGCTTTTATTCCAGTAGAATATAACTTCTTATAAATCATTTTCAACTAGATACAAAAAAGTGATTTAGAGTAGGTGAGCGGTGTTTGATGAGAGGTTAAAATAATGATAACCTTTATTAATTTAAATAATTGGAACAAGTAAACAATAAAGTATTTTGATTAGATAAATTTATAATTCTCAATTGCTCTTCGAAGTATTATTTTATCAATTCATTTAATTCTAATGGCTCAATTATCCTGACTTTTTCTTTTTGTTTAATAATTTGTTCCTCTAATTCGTAGTTAATTCGAATGTTTAATTGAATGCGTGTTTCATTATCAATAGACAAGGTTTGATTTGTATGTAAAGGTTGATTTTCAACAAACACTTTTTTTGTATACACTTAGATTTTTTCTTGTGATTCTATTTTGTTCTTATTTCTATATTTATTGAATTTTAAATTCAAAGCAACTGTATTTCTTTTATATATTTCACTGGTATCATAAAAATAATATTAATATTTTTACCACAGATATTTAGTTTATTATAAACGCGAAAATACGCTTTTGAATTTTTTAATTTTTCAGCAATTGTTAAGTTATCAATATATTTTTTTTTATTTGTTATAATACTATCTTCCATTTTAGTTAATATTATTGGAAAATCAAAATCAGTATTAGCAATCTTGGTCAATCCCTTAAATATTGTGTATTTAATTTTTATTGAATCACCAGGTTTAAAGAGCGAATCTCTTTCAATTTCTGTTCCAATTGCCATATTATCTATTGACCAAGTTATTGCCAAAGATTTTATGATTGAGTCAGTATTGTTTACCAAATCAAAGTATCCTATTACTTGATTTCTCACAATTAATTCCGGTAAGTTATAATTTGTGTCTATCTGCAATGTATATCCGTACTTTTCAAACCCTTTTAATAAAAAATCATATGATTCAGATATTATTTCAATATTTCTGCATTCAGGAATAATACCCTTATTTATCTGATTTTGAATATATTCTTTAGGAATAAGTAAGTTTTTTTCTTTACAGATAATTATTGTGTCTTGTGCCTTACATAATACTGAAGATATAAGGTTTATAATTAATAACCATTTCATAATTGTAAAATTTTAGTCGAATAATAATTCAAGTAAAGAATCGCATTATGTGGATTTGTAAATAATGCCAGCCAAGGTCCATTGTGGTTTTGTGGATTAACTGATTGGAAATTATTAAAATACCCTAATGCACTATTATTGTTTTGCAAGTGTTGTTGAATAGTGGAAAATTCTAATAAAAATTCATCTGCACCATGTGTATCGTAGAATAATGCCTTTCCAGAATATTTAGTACTATCTAAAGGATTAGATACATCATGAAATGTATTTATTTCGTGAATTAAACAAGATAGACCACTAATACTATTAATATAACCAATAGAATGGTCAGATAAAATATAACTTAAATTAATGGAACTTCCCTTCGTGTCATTCCATGTATCAGACCAAATTGAAATAAAATTGGGAATATTATCTATTGAATTTTCATCCAATGATTTAAGCCAAATTGCTTCTGAAGTTTTTGTGATTGCAAGTGAATCTGTTCTATTTTTAAAACTTACTATAAGAGTTTTTAAAACATGTTTGATAAGGAAATGTTCTTGTTCTTCGCTCACTGGAACATTGGTAGCCCCAGTACCAGATAATGCGTTTAAAATATCAGAGAATTTATATTGACTTTTATTTGGCGTAGTATATTCGGTGTTGTCATAAAAAATATTTTTAAAAATTGCATCCGAATCTTTCCATTTAACAAACCATTGCCTTGAAATAGGTAAAACAAATGTTTGAAATCCTCCTGTAACATTGTCAATTATTAAGTTCTTTAAAGGTGGAAAATTCAACCATCTATTTATAGTATCTACACTGTCATTCGGATTTAATGATAGGTTTCCATTATTTGTTGAAACATTATTCAATGATTGAATGTTTACACTTAATTGTTGTAATTTAGCAATTAAACTCTGTGGATTAGAATAAGGTTTGAGGTTAGAAATAATCTGTTCAAATTTACTTTTCGTGTTAGTAATTAAATCTTTGAATGGTTGATAAACATTTAGCAAGTCATTGATTCTTTCACAGTAGTCAATAATACGTTTTGCATCATCAAGGAACGGTTTCCAAATAACCTGTGAATGATTTTTCCCTTCCAACTCATTCACCCTGACAATAGTATTATTTTCTCCAATATTACTATTTTTAAATGCATCAATATTTACAAATCCTTCTCTATACTGTCCTTCGTGAAAGCAAACAATGTAATTACAATAAAAATTATTAATTGTTTTTTTTGAGCGTCCAAGAATTATTGTTCGAGTACCAACTGGTAATTTTATCTCTTGATTATCAATAGAATCTCCTGCGTAATTAACTTCTTCACGATCATATTTTTTAGGAAAACCATCTAAATCATAAAGTTGCCAATCAATTGTATCAATAGTTATCATTGATAATCTTCTGACAGAATTATAAAGGTTATTTGTGTCAAGAGGAATAAATTCAATAAAACTATTTACATCATTAACTGTTTCACTTTCTGCAAAATCTTTTGAAGTAAAACAAAGACCATCTCTCGAATAAAGAAATATATCATCATCGGGAGCAATAATTGAACTTTCACCTATTTGAGTAATTCCCTGAATTTTAAGTTTGAATTTTCTAAAAAGAATACTGTCTTTGTCTGTTTTTGGACTAGGTAAATCTTCTTCAAGAAATAAATATCGATGATGTTTGTCGCTTAGTTTAGGGAGCTGAGTATTTGGGTCGACTGTATCAGCAAAAGCAATTAAAGATTGCATTTCATTTGCTTTTATACCGAGTAATAAAAGATTTTCTTTTGCAGAAGGAAACCCATTAAAGTGTGAAATGGAAATTGTTTTTATAGGAGTGAATTGATTAACTACTCTTTCTTCCTGAAAAATCTTGCAATTTATATTTAAATCATTTGTTAGAAAACTCAACTTGAAACTTACACTATCTAATGAAACTTTATTTTCGATTCCTTTTTTTATAGAGTAAAATTGTCCAGTTTTTTTATTTTGAAAAACCGCTTTCGAATAAAAAAGTATTCTGTCATTATCCCAATATGCTCCACTAGATGTGACAGATCCGAATTCATCTGAAATACTAGAAAGGCGTCCTCTTACATAATTCAAATTAGGGTTATAAACTTGCTCTAATTTATAATCATTATTAGCAATATTTGGCAAATCAATCGGGCAAAATGCAGAGTCAAAATAATTTTCGTTTCTTAAAACAGTATTCGGTGATGTAGGGTTAAATTCCTGTCTGAAATATTGAAGTTTTATATAATAAGCGATATTTTCCTTTATTGTTCCTTTTACAGCATTAGGAAATTTTAAAGTTATAGCATTGCTCCAATCGGTTGAGGTTCCATTAAGAAGTTTTTGCTCGTCAACAAATCTTGAAGTATTATTTTGAATAAAAAGATCTGTATTTTCGACAAAAAGGAGTGGTTTTGTATTATCATCAATTCGAAGATTAAATGAAGTATAATTATATTCTTCATTAAGATTTTGGGCTTTGTCAAAATACTTAATAGGCCAGCCAAATGTTCCATATTCTTCAGTTACAAAAGACTCTGTTTCTGCTTTTATTTTTAAATTATACATTTATTGAATCTTTATAGTTTTGGTAAAAATTATAAGAATATCCAAATTCACTCCTTATATCAAGATACACGCGATTTTTAGTCGCAAATTTTTCAATCAATAGATCGAATAATTCTTTCTTCTTTCTAGTAATTGTTGTTTTTTGAACACCTGAATTAGTAGAAATATTAACCCCTACATCATAATGCAGTCCGAAAAATGCAGCTGGGTCAATAAATGAAAGTATCTCTTCTTTTTTAGCCCGTAATTCTAGTCCAACTAAATCAGTTGCATCTATTTGATGATATTCTTTTTTTAGATATGCTAAATCAATGTTAATCCTTTCAATAGAAGTTACTATTTCAAAACCTATTTTGTGAGTTGTAGTAAAATCACCAAACCATTCTCCTTGCTTCACAAACAAAGGGCGTACTTCTTCCTGAGAGTTGTCATAGATTTTTTCGATATTTAAATTATTTGCTAACGAATCAGTATAACCGAAAACTTTAGGAGAAGGATCAGGAAGTTTTGGTAACTTAAAATCTATTTTATATTGTTTGTGGTCCTTCCAAAGACGAGCTATAAATTCATTATTAGTAGAATCTTCTAAAGCGATTTTATCTTTATCAATGAGTAGACTCTTTTTTTCTATTCCTCGATACACAAAATACTTAATATTGTTGAAATTTACTTTTAAACTTTCTATTGGTTTAATAATAATATTTACCAATGTATCTACTTCAGATTGTTGAACTATCATCATTCCATCTTGACATGCATATGCCTTTGCAATTTCATCTAACTGAAACCTTGAAGTAACATTAAACTTGTTGATTGGGTCGGAAGAATCTACTCCAAAAGTGTCGGTATGGTTTTGGATTGATAGTTTGTTTGGGTCTATGAAGGAGTGCATTGGATTAAGATGTTGATTTTTTATTTTGACTGTTTTTTATCAATTTTATAAATTACTTAACATTTTCATTTATAATTTCATCAATAACAAATTGTGAGTCAATTGGTGTAATCAGCGTTACAATTGTTCTTTTTTCTTTTTGACCTTCATACACAATAGTAGAGTCTTTAAATAATTTGATAATATCTAGTTTTAAATTTTCTATTTCTTGAATAGTAAGCATTTTACCAATCTTGTAGTTTGACATGGTAATCTCTTCAATACAATAGTCAGTGGGAGGGCTTTTTTCTTTCCTCATATATTAGTCGTCTTTCCGCATTGCTCGAACAAAATCATAATATCCACCAACCCAGCCAAATTCGCCACCATATTCATTGTCTAATTTGTCTAAAAATGCTTTTACAGCTTTACCACTTGCAAGCATTAATGTTTGGTCGTTGTCGCCCGATTGAATAAAAAGCATTCCATTTTTATGGGAGCATTTAAAACCACCCATTTCTGTAACACCTACAATACTTTCATAAAGACAAAAAATGTCTTCTATATCTTTGTCTTCAAGGTTATCTAACCATTCTTGAAAATCTGTTGTTGTTGCCATTATTTTTTGATTTAAATTTTTTGATCGAATTTTCTCATTTTTTCATTATTCTATAAATGGTTTCTTTAATTCTCCATATTTAGGTTTTCCATTATACCTTTCTTAACTAAAAAAAAGATAATCATCCATCAATTAGAATATTTCTCATTTCTCCGCTCTCTTTGAACGAAATCAGGATTGAGTCCCCGTTCAATGCTTTTAAAAACTTAATTTTCATTTTTTTTATTCTCTAATACAATGTTAACTGAACAAAAAACAATTTATTTAGAAGGATTTTGGATTAAAAAAAATTAAGTTCTCTTATTTCTTATCTATTGAGGTAAATCTATCTGCAAAATTCACAAAGACAAGCTCACAAAATCTACCATAATAATAGCCTTCGAAATCTTCTAATTCATCTTCTGTCTGTTCGAATTTAAGTACTTGAACTTCCAATTTATCGAATAATTTATCAGGAGTTAATTCTATTACACCTTTTTCACCCCATTGACCAATATGCTTTAAATACTTGATTTTTTCGTGAATAAAAATTTTCCAAGTATCAAGTTCTCCATCTTCAATCTTTTTTATAATAACATTTTTCAATGAATTTGGATTTGGTGTATTAAATTCTAATTTCATAATTTATTTTATTTAAATAATATTCAATCAAATCTACCTTAATCTCTCCAATCATTAATCAACCAAACCTCACTTGGAGTATATTCCCCTATAAAACCACGGGTTTGAAAAGTAGGGGAGGATGTGATTTAACTTACTTCTAAGATTAGTTTATTCAGATTAATTATCAAATCATTATTAATTATTTTACTACAAACGTAAAACATTCATTTTTAAAACTTTCTAAATCATTTTTATTTTCCAATGTCGGATTCATATAAAGTTCAAATAAATGATAGTTGGTTTTATGCGTACCATCGTTTTGCCTGTTTACAGGAAATTTAATGTCTTCAATTTGATCTTTTCCATCGCATTCAGTTCTTATTTTTACCACATTTAAACTTTTATTGGCATTAGGATAGTAATGTTTAAATTTAGGATAGAATAAAAAAACACCAGATTGTTGTAATATCATACCAAATTTTAATCGATATGAATTATTTTCATATTTTAACTTGTATTCTGGTCCATCAGGTAGCTCTCCAAGCAATTGGCCTGTTGTATATATTGGTTCAAATGATTTGCTCCATGTTCCTGTTGGTTGTCCATTTATATTTTGTGAGCTATCAACAAGTTTTAATATCCGTAAAAAAATTCTGTGAAAATCAAAGTTTTTCAATTGAACTGTTTCATTTCTGGTGCTGCCA
>JBKCEW010000044.1:0-18384 GCA_046304235.1 Crocinitomicaceae bacterium
TTATAATTCATAATAAACAAAAAAGCCCCGCAACTGCGAGGCCAATTCATAATTTATAAATCATCATTTATAATTACACGTATCGTTCATCCGCTTCCATTACATCTCCACAATTTTTACATGTTCTCAATTCTTCCGAGCTGTAAAACTCCTTAAATCTAGTTAAAAAATCAGACTCGATATTGGTTAATGGGAAACGATAGTGATGTAAAGGGTGATTACATTTATCACAAAACCAAAATAATCCGTCTGATAAATCAGTTCCAATACGAACTCGTTCAATCACTAAACCAATCGTGTTTTCAGGACGAACTGGATTGTGTGGAATATTCGCTGGTAACAAAAACATCTCGCCTTCTTTGATCGTAATTTCCGTTTTCTTCCCATCAATTTGAGCATATACAGTCATATCGCCCTCTAATTGATAAAATAACTCTTCGCTTTCATTATAATGGTAATCTTTACGTGCATTTGGACCACCAACAATCATCACGATAAAATCACCTGCTTGCTTGTATAAATTTTTATTATTAATTGGTGGCTTCAACAAATCTCTGTTTTCGTCAATCCACTGCTGTAAGTTAAATGGCATCATCATACTCGTTCGCTTTTATTCAAATGTAATTAATACTTTTCCTTTTTCTACTACGTCTTGTAAAACCACCTCGATTGATTTCACAATTCCCTCTCCATCAGACTTCAACGCATTTTCCATTTTCATGGCTTCAAGTGTTAAAAGTTCATCCCCCACAACAACATGATCGCCCGGTTTTACAATGATTCCAATCACCCTACCAGGCATCGGTGATTTTAATTGTTTTAATTTTTTATTTTTTTCTTTGTCTAAACCAAGTTCTTTGATCAACGTATCTAATTTCCCCTCTTTTTCAAGTAAAAATTCACGGTGATTGATTTTCACACGAATGAACCCCTCTTCCATTTTTTCTTCAGTTACCTCACCTAGATACTTTTTACCCTTCCATTCTACAGTGAAAAAACGATTGTCTTCCCAATTAATTGCTGGACCTTTTGATGGAGAAACTACTTTTCCGTCTACTTTCCAAACGTGTGCTAACATACTCTTAATTTATTCAGCAATAATACAAAAAAAGAAACGTTTTTAGATTGTTTGGTTTGACATATAAAAACTTTAAAATGACTTTTTTTAGTTTTAACAAAGTGATTTTGCTGTAAATTGAAAACTTATTTGGGTTTATTACTATTTTCACATCCTAAAATATAGATTTCATGAAGCAACTCTTTTTTCGTCTTTTATTAAATATAATATACATTTCAACCATTTATAGTTGCTCATTTCTTAAAAAAGAAAATAAAGAGATTGTTAGCATGACAACTCCTGAAGAACTGGGTGATACCAATGAAGTTTATGAAGAAGCAATATTCCCTTATAAAGCAGCAAAAACCATACTCACAGATTTAATTCACACAAAATTAGAGATTGAACCAATTTGGAAAACAGCCGAATTAAATGGAAAAGCAACCTTAACATTAAAACCACATTTTTATGCTACAGACAGTGTTTTTATCGATGCAAAAGGAATGGAAATTAAATCTGTAGGAAATGGAAAAGTAAATTTTCCTTATGTTTACATAAACGATAAATTAAGCATCAAATTAGATAAATCATTTACTCGAAACGAAAAGTTCAATCTAGAAATTGATTACATTGCTCGTCCAGAAAATTATAAAAAAGAAAAAGGGGAAGAAATCAGCAATAACAAAGGACTTTTCTTCATTAATCCAAACAAAGAAGACTCTACCGTAATGCCTCAAATATGGACACAAGGTGAAACGGAAACGAATTCCATTTGGTTTCCTACAATAGATGCACCAAATGTAAAATCAACTCAAGAATTATTCATCACGGTAGAAGATAAATTTGTAACCCTATCAAATGGTAAATTAATTCACCAAACGAAACATAAAAACGGTACAAGAACGGATTATTGGAAACAAGATTTACCCCATGCACCCTACCTATTTATGTTTGCAGTGGGTGAATTTAAAATCGTAAAAGATACTTACACAAAACAAAATGGACAAAAAATAGATGTCAACTATTACGTAGAACCTGAATGGGAAGCTTCTGCAAAAGCGATTTTTGGTGAAACTCCAGCAATGATCGATTACTTTTCAAAACTATTAGGCGTTGAATTTCCTTGGGACAAATACCATCAAATTGTAGTTCGCGATTACATCTCGGGCGCTATGGAAAATACAGGAGCTGTTGTTTTTGGTGATTTTGTTTATAAAAATGATAAAGAACTCCTTGATGATAACGATCAATCAATTATTGCACATGAATTGTTTCATCATTGGTTTGGTGATCTTGTTACCTGTGAATCTTGGGCGAATTTACCTTTAAATGAATCTTTTGCAAATTATGCTGAATACCTTTGGAATGAATATAAATATGGAAAAGATGTAGCTGACTATGAACTAGATAAAAGTACAAATGAATATTTTCAAGAATTTGATAACGGAACCAATCATAGCTTAATATGGTATAACTACAATGACCCTGAAAATATGTTTGACAGACACTCTTACAATAAAGGAGGACGTGTTTTACATATGTTGCGATCTTATGTTGGTGATGAAGCTTTTTTTCTAGGATTAAACCATTACCTCACTCAAAATCAATTTAAAAGTGCAGAAATAGACAATTTAAGATTAGCATTTGAAGAAGTAACAGGTGAAGATTTACATTGGTTTTTCGATCAATGGTTTTTTAATAAAGGCATTCCACAATTATCGATTGAGTATTACAATTCTCTTAAAAATAAAGAAATAGTTTTGACTGTTACCCAACAACAAGATTTAACTCAAAACCCATTGTATAAGTTACCCGTTGAAGTTGCTGTCTACGACGATGCAGGAGAGCATATTTACAAAGGTCTAGTCGATGATATTGAAAATAAATTGGTTTTCCCAGTCATTGGAAACTTAAAAGCAGTTGTATTTGATCACAAGAAAAGTTTACTTGCTTATTATGATGATAAAAAACCTAGCGAATATTATAAAAATCAATATTATTTACACAAAACATTCATAAGTAGATACGAAGCATTACTAAATGCTCCCGAACAAGAAAGTCCTGCATATCGACAATTGATTATAGATGCTTTAACTGACCCATTTTGGTTAATTCGTCAAACTGCTATTGAAAAAACTACTTATTTAGATGAATTGAATCGTTTTAAAGCCATGGATATCATTAAAGAGATGGCACTAAAAGACAGTAATTCATCCGTTCGCTCAAATGCATTACAATTTTTTATGGACCAGAATGAACGTATAACATTAAAGCAACTTCTTAAAGAATCACTTGCTCAAGAAAAATCATACATCACTTTGCAAAAAGCAACTAATTTAGCGATTCAACTATCTCCCGAAACCGCAGAAGAGGTATTAAAACCCTTAAAAACTTCAATTGACAATAAAACCATCTTAATGCTGACTGGAGTCCTTGCCTTATCTCAAGATGTTACACACTTAGATTATTTTTTGAAGCTTATAAAGGAAAATAGATTTAAAGGCTATGATGCACTGGAATTATTGAATAACTTCACTTATTTTATATCGACTTTATCCATAGAAAATCAAGTGAAAGCACTAGAAGTGTATAAGAAATATAAAGAAGAAGGAAATTACTATGCAACTATGTATTTATCTCAAAATGTATTCTACTTGATTCAAGCAATTGAATCAAAAGAACAAACGGAAGAGATATTACTCAAATTGAAAGAGGAATATCTAAAACAATTGAATGATTTTTATAAAACCTTAGAAATAAAAGAAAAAAAATGAAAAAATTAGCAATTAAAATCGGTGTTTTTTTAGCTCTTGCATCTTGTAGTAAACCAGCAGAGATTGTAATCACACATGCAGATGTAGAGCGCATAAAGGAAATAAATCCAAATGTAACAACGGAAACCATACTTGATGGTCAAAAACTTTATAACCAACATTGTTTGAAATGTCACCAATTTCATCCAACAAAATTTGGTGCTAAAACTTGGAATAAATATATGCCTGAAATGACAGGTTTAGCTAAAATTGATCAAACAACTAGTGATAAAATTTTATTATATGTAACTACTTATTCTAAAAAATAGATTACAATAAGCAATTTATAAAGAGAAGTAATTAACTTTGTACCCACTTTAATAGCGAATTGTAAGTCGTAACTTTCATCGCAGTTTAAACAACAAATTATATAACATATGAAACTTGCAGCAGCAAATAAAAAATTAGATGCAATCATTGCAAAAGTTGAAAAAGAAGGAATTTTAGCAGCAGGATTGATTGAAGAACTAAAAGAATTACGTGAATTTGCATTGAAAGAACAAGATCCTTTAGTTACAAAAGTAATTCGTTTATCTTTCGAATATTTAACTGAAAATGAAACTTTCGATGTTCAAGCTCAATACGATGAAGATGAAGATGGAAGTGAATTCCCAATTGAAATTGAAGATAAAGACAATTTATTGTATTTATTGAATTTATTGAAAAACGCAGATCACAAAATCAACCGTGAAGAAATAAAAGATTACAGAACTGCTTTGAAAGAAGAGTTGTACTAATCATAACAATTCCAATATTTGAAAGGTGTTTGAATATCAAGCACCTTTTTTTGTTTTATCAAAATCGCAAAAGCAGTTTTAAATTAAATCTTCTTTGCGTTAAATAATTCGGAATCGAATACATTCTACCTGTAACATCTTGAATCCATTGATGTGAAAGTACATTGTTGATCCCCATCAAATTATATACTTCAAAAGAAAGAGATGCATCTGTAAATTTAGTTGCAATCTGTTGTTGTTTTTTCTTTTGCAATAAATCATAGGAAATACCTAAATCGACCCTAAAATAACTTTTTTGTCGCAAGGTATCTTTATAACGGTCAACTCCTGGAGGTCCATAAGGTAATCTTGTTCCAAACTGTAAACCAAGTTGAGCCGTCAACATTTCATAACTTGGCATTTTATCTTGAAATAAGATAGCAAAGTTCAATAATTGATCTGTTGGCCTAGGGATATATTTTGGGTTGGTTACTATGCTATCTTTAATAACATTATCAATTGTATATCCATTAATTATTTCTTCTCCAGATTTATTATAATAAGTCACATATCGGTCGTTTAATAGATCTTCCTTTGTGCTTAACAATCCCACTTTAAAAAACGATTGAACTCCTTCTATAAATTCACCATGTACATTCACATCGAATCCTGTTGCATACGCTATCGCATCGTTATTAGCTTGATAACGTGTCCTAACATTATCAATATTGTATGGATTTACATCCCATAGATATTTAAAATACGATTCAACTATTAATTTAAAAGGTTGCTTTCTTTGCCACATTGCAAAATGGTGCTCATACCCTGTTATGAAATGAAACGATTTCTGAGATAACACATTATAATTTAATGTACCAGAAAAGGTTCTAAATTCCCTATAAGCTGGTGGTTGGTAATACAATCCCGTTGCAAATCTTAGTTGAGCATTTCTTCGAGTTAATTGCCCATTGTGATTATAGTAAAACCTTGGATAAACAACGAATGATAATCGAGGTGTTAAATAAAATTCATCGTTAACCTCAGTATAACCAAATCTAAAACCTGTGTTTAATGCATATTTTATCGAAGAATTAAAAACAGTGTCTGTTCCCCAAATAGAATCTTTTTTAACCTTTACTACTAATGAATCTTTAGATTTACCCCAGGAAAAAGCATGTTGTAAAAATCCAGAAGCTCTATTGGTTTTTAGTAATAAATCACTTTTTAGTGAAGTATTTAATGCCAAGCCTGGAGATTGAATGGGAGTTGAACTCAACTGACTATAGCCTGCAGAATCGAGGTATTTCCATTCACTTATTTTATCCTGTATAAAATCATTTTGATAAAAAACTCCCCAATATAACTTGTGTTTATCATTAAATCTAAATGTTCCGTTATGATATACATTTAATAATGTAGCATTTAATTCATTTCGCGCATGATTTAAAAACCCTCCTACTCCAATTGCTTTTACAGAATCACCCACATTACTTTTTGAGGGATCCGTTTCCAATTGATTTATAAAATATTCAGCTAAAACATCAAATCGCTCATTTTCATTTGATTTAAAAATAGAGGCATAAAAATCTAAATTTAATCGAATACTCGGTTTGTATTTTAAAGAAGTTCCAGCGGTCATGGTTTGAAAACTAGTATGTTCTTGTCCGTCAAAATAAATATTCAAACGATAGGCTTCATTCACAGTTCCAAAATCAGTCGCTTGAGATTGCGGTGCAAATCGAAATTGATTTGAAGAAAGATGTAAAAAATTACTCCAGGCTACCTTTGAGTTGATGTCGTAATTCGTATAAAATTGTCCATCATAAAAAACAGGGTTATAACTCCCTTTTGTTGGTAAAGAATTTAATAGATACCCATTTGCTCGATACCTAAACCCTGCTAAATAATTGAATTTTGAATTAACTTGTTGCGCAATATGTGATTCAACGCCTAAAAGTGAAAGAGAAACAGAACCTTGTGTATTCTTAGGCTCAATATAACTGATATCCAATACAGAACTTAATTTATCACCAAATCTAGAATCAAACCCGCCTCCACTAAATTTTAAATCTTTCACTAAAGAGGAATAAACGATACTCATTCCTTCTTGTTGTCCTGATCGAGTTAAAAATGGACGATTGACCATAAAGCCATTTATGTAAACTAAATTTTCGTCATAACTTCCACCTCTAACATTATAATTTGACGTCAATTCATTATTAGAAGACGCTGAAGTTGTATACACTAACGTTCGTTCAGCTGAGTTTAATGGCAATTTTTGAAAATCTAAATCAGAAATCTTCAGTAACGTTGGATCTAACTGTTCTTTAGTAATGATTATTTTATCTGTAATCTTAATTCTAAATTTTATTTTACCCAAATTAAGTGTTTCAGCCTCTTTTACAAATACTTCTTGTTCTTGTGAAAGAGAATCATATAAAAAGAAAAGCTTATGTCTTACATTGGCTGCTAGGTTAATTTCAAAATAGCCATCTAAATTCGTTTTCGTACTATTACTATCTGATTTGACTATTAAAAATGGAATTGGTTTATTGTTTTTTGAGATACAATAACCTACTACTTTACCCGTTGATTGTGCATTAATTTTAAAGCACGTAAAAAATATAAAGCAAAAGAAAAATAAGCGCATTAAATAAGTAAACGCAAAATATGTCTTTTTCGTATTTACCATTGAATACAAAGTAAATCTTTTTCCAATGGATTGAGATTATTTTTCAATAAATCAATACAATAAAATGGATCTTGATTGTTTAATAATCCAAAAAAATTCTCTTTTCGTTCGATCAATCCTTGCTCTGGAAATACTTTTTTCAAAATATCTTCAATTTGTTTTAGAGATACTTCATGACGTTGTTTTTTATTTTTATCGAATTTCCCAAAAATGCTATCCATTTGTTTACCCATCTTCACAATTTCCGACTCAATATAAGAACCTAAAGATTCGTTTTCTTTTTCTTTGGTGAGAGCTCTCAATGAAGTTGCTAAATTTTGATAATCATTGGATACCTGTTCAAACTTACTACTAGATGATTCATTTCTCTCTACAAATTGCTTTTTCAAAATCAATTCATTTCCAAAAATCTCTTTAGTTTCAAATCCTAAATTTTTCCATTTCTGTATGATTTTACTATCAAAGATTTGGGCTGATACGCGTACTTGTATTAAAGGATAAGGAATCGTTGCTTCTATAAAAACGTTTTTTAATTGTAACCAATAAGCCATTTCCCCACCACCACCAACGTAAACTAAATTAGGCAAAATGGTTTCTTGATACAGAGGCCTCATTAAGACATTTGGAGAAAAACGAGCAGGATTAGCATCCATCATTTCTAGTATCTCTGTTTTGCTAAATGTACCAATTCCAGCGATGGATATCTCTCCATTTTCATTAGGTACCAAACGATTTCTTAATCCTTTTTGAGTATAAAACAAATTAATAGGTCGTGCAAATGCTTGAGGTTTAACCCCTTGTTGTATCAAAGCATAATTTGTTATCGCAACTTGTTTCTCAACGAAAGAATCAGTAACTTCTTTTTTCATTGTAGCAACAAATTCTGTTTTAAGAGCATGATGATCAGCATCTAATATAACCAAACCGTATTTTTCGAACAAAAAGTGAATGATGTTTTTCGTTGCTTTCGCTAGATTTTCTCCTTCAAAAGAATCGATAATTTCATGAACTTTTGAATCAGGTTGATTTTGAAAAAATTGGTGTAATTGGTTTTTAAGCTCATGCCAATTCAACAAATCATATTTACCTGTTGGTCCTCCCTGATACTCGTCCCAAATCACTTTCTTACCAAATAAATAGGTATGATTAACCTCATCAAAATCATGATCTTCAGAAGCGAGCCAATAAACAGGAACGAAATGATATTCAGGATATTCAATATGTAATTTTTCAGCTAAATTAATTACATTCAAAATTTTTAAAATAACATAAAGTGGACCTGTGAAAATATTTAGTTGATGTCCTGTCGTAATAGTGAAGGTATTTTGTTTTTTTAATAATTGAATATTTCTAAAAACAGGACTTTTTTCATCTAAACCAACGTACTGTTCTTCCAATACTTTGGCAAGAGTATTACGTTTTTCGTGATTAAAAAAAGTTGCTTTTTCCCCTATTTGATCTTTAAAATTTTCAATTGAAAGTGGTCGATTAATAAACGATTCTAATTTTTCTTGATTGTAAACTAATTGATTGGCTATTTCCGTGAAAAAGGGAGTTATATGACGAGGAACAGTAAAAGTGTTCATAAGAATTTTAAATTTTCTGTAAGAATGTACCAAAATACATACTTTTGTCAAAAAAAACATAAATGGAAGCAATAATCAAAACGAACAAAGGTGAAATGAAAGTTAAATTTTACGAACAAGATGCACCTAATACGGTAGCGAATTTCGTGAAATTAGCAAAAGAAGGTTATTATGATGGATTGAAATGGCACAGAGTAATCCCTGATTTCGTAATTCAAGGAGGATGTCCAAATTCAAGAGAAGGAGCAACAGGAATGCCAGGTACTGGAGGACCAGGATACAAAATCGACTGTGAATTAACAGGTGAAAATCAATACCATGATAGAGGTGTATTGTCTATGGCACACGCAGGTAGAAATACGGGTGGTTCTCAATTTTTTGTTTGCCACAGCAGACGTCAAACTTCTCATTTAGATAAAAATCATACATGTTTTGCAAAAGTATACGAAGGCCTTGAGGTTATCGATGCAATTCGTCAAGGGGATTCAATTGATTCGATTGAAATCGTAGATTAAAAAATTCAAATGATAGATTAACGGGAAATTTTTAAGTTTCCCGTTTTTTGTTTCTATTCGTTTGGTTGTATAACTAAAAAAAAAAAGCCACTTTTGTATACAAAATTCATTTCGTATGAAATTAAGATTATTGTTTATACTTTTCTTTGTATGTAGTTTTAAATCATTTGGGTTTACTTTACCAACTATACCAAATGATATTCAAATAGATGACTCTACTGATTACAATTTCTTTTCGCCAAATAATGATTCACTTAACGATTATTTTTTTATTGAAAAAATTAAAACAGGTGAAATTAGGGAAGCAAAATTTTCTGTTTTCAATCGTTGGGGAGATTTAGTATTCGAAGAATCCCCTTTTCTTAATAGATGGAATGGAAAAGGAAATCAATTAAATGTCAAAGAAGAAGACCTTCCAGAGGGTGTTTATGTATACAGATTGGAATATGTATTCAATGAAAAAACTACATCTATATTAGGTAAAATCATTTTGAAACGATGAAAAAAATTCAAGCGCTTTTTTGTTTTATGTTAATTAATTTGTCCGTTTTTTCTCAAAATAGACAATTCAATCATATTTACATGTTGAATCCTGGTTTTTTTAATCCGGCTAACATGGATATCTTCACGAAGTACGGTGCGACCTTTAACTACCTTAATGATTATATGAGTTCCTCTTATTCTCCATTAAGCTTTTCGGCATTAGGATACTACAATCGCAGACCATTTTATGGTGTTGGTGGATCTATCATTAATGATAATTTTGGAGCTTATAATCAATTAGAAGTTTCCGGAAATGCAGTTTATCGTATTTTATCTAGAAACGCAGGAGGATATTCTCATTCATTTGGAATTCGTTTAGGTTTTCTTCAAAAATCATTGAATGCAACAGGCTTAAGATACGAATCATTGAAAACTTCTTTGATCACAGATCCGACTCTTGGTCTTCTAACACGTGTTAATTCAAACGGATTAAATGTAGGATTTGGTTATGCTTTTGTTACAGACAAAATTGATGTAAACGTCAGTTTACCTTACTTTTTTGGAAATAGAATGCCTTTTTCAAAAGTAGATTCTATCCCTCAACGTAGCGCACTAGAAATGGGATTATCTGATTTTTTTGTTACTGCAGGATATAAAATTCGTTTTGACAAAGATTGGTATGTATTTTACCCAACGATCATGATGAAAGGAGCTAAATCTGCTCCTATGCACTTTGGGGCTGATTTAAATTTCTTGTTCAACCAATTACTTTGGGTAAGCGCAGGTTTTAGAAGTGATATGACCATCGCTAGTAGCATTGGAGTGTTTTTAGACCAAGGGTTTAGAATTATTTATTCCTACCAAAATGCTGCACTGACAAAACATAGTGCAACGGGTTGGAATAATGAATTATCTATTGGTTACGCAAGAACAATACCAGATAATCCATTTAATTACAGAAGATATACTTCTGCAACTGGAGATATTAAGAAGAAAAAGATTCTTAAAATCAAAATGCCTAGAATCAAATTCTTTAAGAAAATGAAAGGTAGAATGAAGTACGATTAATTCGTGCTTTTTTCTTTTTTAGAGAAATAAGAAGTTAACCATACTCCAAAAAATATCATCGCCATATAACCTATCTTTTCTAAAGTGATTGTTTGCGTGTAATCTTCTGATAAACCTACTGCCGCAAAAAGTATTGCAAAAATGATTACTAAAACAGGTTGTGTGTAGATGTAAGAACTAGAAGTGGAAGGGCTCAAATGTTTTAATCCATACATGGTACTTAAATAGGTTAAGAATGTTACTCCTAATACGATGTATGCAA
Organism: Crocinitomicaceae bacterium; assembly: GCA_046304235.1. GTDB lineage: Bacteria > Bacteroidota > Bacteroidia > Flavobacteriales_D > Crocinitomicaceae > CANHVK01. The sequence goes on from JBKCEW010000044.1 coordinate 11,193, forward strand.
TCTTCCCCCAAATTTCAATAGGTATAATGCTAAAATCAACTTTCATTGTTTCTATGTAGGTATATGGTAATAATAGCATATACATCAATCCAAATGTAAAAACATAGGTAATCACCGTAAATGGAGAATAGCGTTGCATTAACGGCTTTGCAATGACCAAATAAACCGCATAGCTCAAAGAGTTTATAAATAAATAAACATCTCCCAATGTAGAATCTCCTTTACCTGTTTTTCCAACTAAGGTTAACAAAATAGCTCCTATCGCTCCAATTAAAATTCCAATTAGTTTTTGCCAACTTACTTTTTCTTTAAATAAAAAATAAGCAATGATAGCTACCAAAATAGGATTGGTAGTCATAATGATCCCTGAATTGATCGATGAGGATAAATTCAATCCGTGAAAGAAAAACAATTGATTGATTGTTACACCAAACAAACTACACAAAAGAAATAATCCAATGTCTTTTTTCTGTAAGGGTTCTTTTGGCAAAAACAACAGCTTTATTATCCAGAATAAAATCGTTGCACCGGCTATTCGAAAGAAGATAAATGTAGTGGGTGAAAGAAAAGCTGGCATAACCCCTTTTGCGATGATATGCCCTGCTGCGTATAAGGTATTAACAAAAAGTAAAGCTAAATGAGCTCTCCAAGTAGCTGACATTAAATACTAAATTTGATTTTGAAATCCATGTGTAAATTGTCATTCACTGCAACACCTAACATGGATGGCTTTTCAACTTTATGCTTATCCAAACTCACATAAAAATCACCTTTCAAAGTAATTTCAGAATCCGATTTAATTTGATCTGCCTTGATAGTGATGTCTCTTTTTACTCCATGAAAATTCAACTCTCCATTGATAATTAATTCATTTCCATTATCCTTAATTGAAGTACTTACGAAACTCACTTTAGGGTATTTAATTGCTTCCAACACCTCTAAAGCGTGTGAATCTCTACTTGAATTTTTAGAATCAAACGAAGCAACGGTTGCTGCTATCGCAATTTTGTTTATTTGCTTAACAACATTATCATAATAAGCATTACAAATAAAATCCTTTGAAGTACCAATCGATTCATGCATAGGGTGAGATAAATTGTAACGTAAAAACGATTCTCCTTTGTCTGCTGATACTTTTACATTATCAAACGAAAACAACCCAAACAACAGGGTTATCATCAATGTATTTAAAACTAACTTTTTCATAATTTAATTTTTTAAAATTTCATAACTACCATCGCTCCTGTGTACAACCCTGTTGTAATGTATCCCGAAATTTGATGGAACTTTTTTAGATCATCGCTTTTCCCATTTTCCAAACTTGATGAACCATAAATCATTCTACCTATAATCGGAGTAGCAACCATTCCTGTGAAGTGCAAATAGGCCAACGTTTTATGTGCTTTCATATTACTCCATCCCTTGTTTTTACGAATAATCACTGGGGGTGGTGTTAAAAACTGTAACAAAAACGTTGTTCCATAGGCAATCATCGTGGTTGTAACCGCAGCATCATGTACCGATTTTAAAGTAAGCATATCTTCTCCTGCAGTCGGACTAGTTGAGTGCGATTTATTTATAAGCATCTGTCCGGATATAGAAGAAATCAACATCGTTCCAACCGCTGCCATCCCTAATGCTTGATGGGTTTGCAACATGCGTCTACGAATCAATATTTCTCTTTCTCTTTTTTCAGGTGTTAATTCAAAAAAGGAAATTTTTCTCATTAACCCTTGCTCTGACCATAAAAATCGTTTTACAGGCCCCATACCTTCAGGTAACAAGGACGTCACTTGCGTATTGAATGCTGGGTCATCAGTTAATAACTCATCTTCCTCTGCTGATTTAGTTTTTGTGGTATCTGTTTGTGCCATCACAGATGTTCCGACAATTACTAAAAAAAGCAAACTTAAAATCTTTACCATGGTAAATATATTTAAAAATTCTAATCAAAGGACGTAAAAAAAAGAGGATAAACGTTTTTTAACAGAAAAAATAACATTCAACTCTATTAATTTAGACTCATTCTAATACGGGTTTGATTACCATTGAGACTTCTTCCAAACGTTTAAATGCGTGTTCAACAGCGAGTACGTTTGAATAAATCATACGTAGTTTGTCGTTTTTCTCTGACATCTTACAATCTCTTGGACTAGATTGTACATAAGCCAAAATACGTTGAAAAGCAGGGGAATCATAAAAGGCCGATTGTGGATTAGAAATAAAACTACACACCATTGTATTAGATTTGATAACTAATTTTTCAATACCTAATTCTTCTGCCAACCATCGCAATTCAAACGAACGGAATAATTCTTTGACTGCTCTTGGCAATGGACCAAAACGATCCTGCAAACGAGTGGAGAATTTCTCCAATGCCTCTTTATTCTCTAAATTATCTAACTGTTGATACAAACTCAAACGTTCGGCAACATTATTCACATAATCATCGGGAATACGAATTTCTAAATCGGTTTCGATCACACAATCTTTTACAAAATGTACAAAATCATCTGTATTACGATCCGCATACAAGTCTTTGAATTCTGTTTCTTTCAATTCCTCCATCGCCTCGTTCAAGATTTTCTGATACATATCAAACCCGATATCTGATATGAAACCACTTTGTTCACCTCCTAATAAATTCCCTGCACCTCGGATATCTAAATCCTTCATCGCAATGTTAAATCCAGAACCTAAATCAGAAAACTGAACCAAGGCTTCCAATCGCTTTCTCGCTTCCGAAGTCATTTCGTGAAATTTAGGGGCGATCAAATAACAAAACGCTTTTTTATTCGAACGTCCTACCCTACCTCGCAACTGATGTAAATCACTCAATCCAAAATTATTCGCATTGTTGATCAAAATTGTATTTGCATTTGCAATGTCAATCCCAGATTCAATAATAGTAGTAGCCAACAATACATCATAATCGCCCTGAATGAAACCCATCATAATTTTTTCCAACTCCTTCCCGTCCATTTGCCCGTGACCAATAGCCACTCGAACTCCAGGACACAATCGCGCAATCATCCCAGAAACTTCTTTGATATTTTGCAAACGATTGTGTACAAAATAAACTTGTCCACCTCTGGAAACTTCATACGAAATAGCATCACGAATCGCTTCTTCGTTAAACTGAATAATTTCCGTCAAAACAGGTTGTCTGTTCGGTGGAGGTGTATTAATCACACTTAAATCACGTGCTCCCATTAACGAAAACTGTAAGGTTCTAGGTATTGGCGTTGCAGTTAACGTAAGTGTATCAACCGTTGTTTTTAAGGTTTTTAATTTATCTTTTACCGATACCCCAAATTTTTGCTCTTCATCAATGATGATCAATCCTAAATCTTTGAATTTGATTTTATCACTAATCAATTTATGTGTACCAATCAAAATATCAACCTGACCAGACGCCACTTTTTTTATGGTATCAGTAATCTCTTTGGCAGATTTAAAACGATTCACATAATCCACCGTTACTGGAAAATCTGCTAAACGCTTTGAAAAACTACGGTAATGTTGATGCGATAAAATCGTAGTCGGCACTAACACAGCCACTTGTTTTCCGTCGGTTGCCGCTTTAAAAGCAGCACGAATTGCCACTTCAGTTTTTCCAAACCCAACATCTCCACACACCAAACGATCCATCGGGGTTGGCGATTCCATATCTTCCTTAATCGCTTGGGTTGCTTTCAATTGGTCAGGTGTATCTTCATACATAAAGGAAGCCTCTAACTCCGTTTGTAAATACGTATCCGGATTGTATGCAAATCCCGGCTGACTTTTGCGTTTCGCGTATAATTGAATTAAATCAAAGGCTAACTCCTTGATTTTCTTCTTTGTTTTATTTTTAAGAATGGTCCACGCTTGTGTTCCTAATTTATTCATTTTAGGAACAGCGCCTTCTTTTCCTGTAAATTTAGAAATACGATGTAAAGAGTGAATACTTACATATAACACATCGCCATCTTTGTATACCAAACGGATTGCCTCTTGTGGTTTTCCATTCACATCAATCGTTTGTAAACCTGAAAACTGACCTACACCATGATCGATATGTGTTACATAATCTCCTTTTTGTAGGTCATACAACTCTTTTAATGTAATTGCTTGTTTCGATTGCGCAAATCCTTCTTTTAATTTAAATCGGTGATAACGCTCAAAAACTTGGTGGTCGGTATAACAAATTACTTTCAAGTCAGGTAGTATAAACCCTTCGTGTAATGCTACCGGCATCGAAATAAAATCAACTTCTCCACCGATGTCTTCAAAAATGGAATACAAACGGTCTATCTGTTTCGGTTGATTGGAAAAGAATAAATTCGTAAATCCAACTTTTTTACGTTCTATTAAATCTTCCCGTAATAATTCGAAATTTTTATTAAATGCAGGTTGTTGTTGTACTTGAAATTGTTGCTCAAAAGTCGAAGCGAAATGAAATTCAGGTCCCCATTCAATGACCGAATAGTTCTCCACTTCTTTTGTCCACTTCGATTTGTGCGTGTATAAATCTCCGGGTAAAGTTTGTTTTACGGTATGATTTAGTTTTTCATAAATAGCAACCGCTTTGTCATATTCTTTGTCTAATTTGTTGGTAATCTCCCCCATCGAAGACATCCAAACAGTAACGTTTTTACCTAAAAAAGTGAGAAACGTTTCTAGTCCGTGTTGGATAAATTGCTTTTGTACATTGGGAACGATATTGAAAAACTCATGTGTAGAAATCGACAACTGATCTACCGGATTGAAAGTACGAATGGATTCTAATTCTTCCCCGAAAAACTCCATTCGAAATGGGTAATCATTCGCAAAGGAAAACACATCTAGTATCCCTCCACGAATAGCAAAATGCCCTGGTTCATACACAAAATCAACGCGTTCAAAACCATAATCCAACAACAATTCATTCATAAAATCGAGAGAATAATTCTGGCCTTTTTGAACACGTAAGGTATTCTCTGTCAATTTCTTTTGCGTAGGAACTTTTTCAAAAAGCGCTTGCGGATAAGTTACAACCCACGTATTCGTTCCGTTATTAATCTTTTCAAGTACTTCTGCTCGTGCTACTACATTGGCATTATCTGTTTCTTCAAATTGATATGGTGTTCTGTAAGAAGCTGGGTAAAAAACAATGTGTTTTTCTTCCGGGAAAATGCTTTCTAAATCATTGAAAAAATAAGCCGCTTCTTCTTTTTCTTGTAAAACAAATAGATGATGTCCAGGAACTTGCCCTGCTAATGTTGATGCATAAATAGTACGAGCCGAACAAAACAATCCTTTCCAATGAATTTTTTGTCCGCTAAATTGTAATTGATTTGCCGTAGCATCAATGGCAGGATTTGAAGCAAATAACTTCCTAAACGCTTTAATTTCCATAGGATTTTCGTAGTAAGCAAAAGTATAAATAATGGAACAAAATCATAGTGAAAAGTGTTCGGGATTTGGTTAAAGAAATGTTTTAACCTGATAGTGGTTGTTTCACTCTGAATTTATTTCGTTTGTACTCGAAACTTTTCTTTCAAAATAGATTTTTTATTCCACACTCGAAAATTTTATGTTTTAATTCACTTTATTCTTTCTAAAAAGAAAAATTAGAAAAAGAGTTAAGTAATTGAATAGGGAAACAAAAATATTTCACAAAATCGGTGTAAATTTGAATCTAATGAAAAATGAATCGTCAATCGATCAACAATTAATCTCGTTTAAAAATGCCTTGTTGAATATCCCATCAACAGACATTCTGGTTCATTGCGATATCGAAAACCCGAAACTAAAAAAGATACTGAATCCAACATTAGATGAAACAGTAACCATAGATAAAGCGTGGAAAAACATACTAAAACAAAACGAAAACCTAAGCTCTACAAATAATTCAGCATCTACATTATGTTTGGCAAGTGGTATTTTCAAAAACGAAAAACAAACCCCAATCTTTATAACACCGCTACATTTTCAGTGGATAGTAAAAAATCAAACGTTTCAATTGGAACCGATTTGGGAAAACACCTTTATCAATCCTTGGTTAGAAAAACAACTGAAAACGTATCAACAAGAAATTCAATTTGATAGCGAAAAAAGCATTCAAGAAAACATCATAGCAATTCAACACATCGAGTTTTTTCAAAAACAAGGAGTATCTATCGAAGAAACCTATTTTATCGGAAACTTCCATCACCACCGATTTTTAATTCTTCGAGAAATAGAAACACTTTTAAACAAACCAAAAAGTAAACTCGTTCAACAACTATTCGGAGAGAAAAATCAAATAACAGAACCATTACAACTCAAAATAGGACAATTAACTTCTCAAGACAGCGACCAAAACGAAGCGATTACAACGTTTGAAAAAGAAAATCTAGTCGTAGAAGGTCCTCCGGGAACAGGAAAATCAACCCTCATCACGAACCTCATCGGTAAAAGTGTCTCATCCAATTACAAGGTACTTTTATTCTCTGAAAAGAAAGTTGCATTGGAAATCATCTACCAAAAAGCAAAACAACATCATATTGAAAACCTGTGTTATTATAATCCAGAAAATAAAACAGAACCATTTATTCGCACACTTGAAAAAAGTTGGAAACAAATGGAAGTCTTTTCGGAAATTAAAGACAAAAACCTATTTGTTAGCAAACAATATAGAAACCAACTGCAATCGCTTTTAGATAAATTAAATAGTCCAACCCTTATTGAGAACTGTTCCTATAAAGAAATAAAAGACTGGTTCCAAAACAATACACCAACAGAAGGTATTTTTCTTACACAACATATAACAATCGATACTTGGAAAAAGCACGAAAATGTAATTGAAAAACTATATGAAGGCGAACACATCCTCCCTCCTTTTTACGGGTATAAAAAAATAGGTCTAGAAGAACAAAATGAAATAGAAAAATTAAACGAAAAATGTAGTTTATTTATAGAATATGTAGAAAAATTTAACCTGGAAAATAAAAAACTATTAAATACGTTTAAACGAAAAATATCATTTATACAAATAATTAATAATGAAAAATATAAATTATACTATACCATTTATATAAATAAAAATAAAAAAGTAAAATTTCAGAAATTAATACAGAAATACAAGACTCAAATTAATAAAATAAACGAACATAAAAATGATTATCATGCGTGGTCGAAAATACCAACGATTACACAACTTGAACATTGGAAAGAAACATTAAAAAAT
>JBKCEW010000045.1:0-14761 GCA_046304235.1 Crocinitomicaceae bacterium
AGCTAAAAGTTTGATCGTAAAATCTCCATCTTTTGGATAGATATAATCTAATTGTTGGTTGTTAAGTTTAATAATATTTCCATTTCCTAAATCCCAAGTATAGTTAACATTTTTGTTCGGTTGATTGATGACTAAGTGTAGGGTGTCATCGATACAAATCACCGGGTTTTTAGCATAGAAGGTACTGTCTGGAATTGGGTTTACAAATATTACTTTAGAGAGTGTAGAAGGACATTTTCTAGCAGGGAGAATGGATTTTGTACTGTAAGTGACTACTACTTTGTATTCTTGGTCCGGTTTTGATTTTTTAGGGTCAAAAAGTCCTGAGTAAGGATTTTGTATACTTGAATTATCATCCGAAGACCAGGTACCACCAATGATATTTGGAACCGGAAGTAGAAAAGGATCATCATTAATACACTTAGGATTTAGATCAGCAAATTGAATATTATCAACAAGATGAATTAAAGCGTTAATTGATTTAGATTTGGAACATTTGTTATTGTCAATAAGTTCAAAATTATACACTCCAGTAGCTGCGCTGGTAACATTCGAAATGGAAGGATTTAACACCGTTGAAGCAAAACCATTAGATCCATTCCAAGAAGAAGAATAAATACCAGCCGTTGAAGGGTTGTTGGTTAAGTCTACCGAAAAGACAAGATTTGATTGTTCGCAAGGTTCGTTTATAGAAAGATTAAAGTCAGGAAGTGGGTTTACAGATACAATCACATCATCCGTATTTTTACAGCCTAAGGCATCTGTACCAGTAACGGTATACGTTTTTGTAAGGGTCGGGGAGAAGTTTATATTATCAGATATTCCATTATCCCAACTATAAGAAACTGCTCCAGAACCAATGAGTTTTATTGTGTTTCCTATACAGATTTCCTTATCTAAACCAGCAGAAATAGTTGGTAATGGATTGATTGTTACATTAACCGATTCTATTTTTTTACAGCCATTCGCATCGGTTACTTCCACAGAATAAGTTCCATTATCAGTAGATTTAGCACTAACGAAGGCTTGAAGTTTAGAGTCAGAGGTAGCAGTGTTCGAAAATCCATTCGTATTAGACCAAACAACTTTTGTAGCAGTAGGAAAATTTGCTTGTAAAAAGAGTGGATCATTTTCACACTGAGATGTAGCAGTTGGAGTGAATACAGGGAGAGGGTTTACGTTTATCGTAATTTGATCTGAATTTTGGCAATTGTTAGCATCGGTTCCTACTACTGTATAGGTTGTAAGTGTAGTTGGAGAAAAAGAGACATTATCAACTACGTTATTGTCCCATGTATAATTAACGCCACCATTTGCTTTCAATGTAATGTTATCTCCTATGCAAATACTTTTGTCTATGCCTGCATCAATAGTTGGAAGTAAGTTTACATTCACAGTAACTTGATCTGTATTACTACATCCATTAGCATCTATACCAGTTACAATGAAAGTTTTCGTTGAATTAAGTACGAAGGAAACTCCATCGCTAACAGAATTGTTCCAGGTATAATTTACTCCACCTGTTCCTTTTAAAATGATCGCTTCATTTTCACACACATTTTTATCTAGTCCTGCATCTATATCAGGTAGAGCATTAATATTAATAACAATATTTTTTGTATAAGAGCAGTTGTTTAAATCTGTTGCTGTTACATTGTATGAACCTTGGTGTAAATTTGTTTGTGCATTATTACTAACCAATACTTCATCATCATTACTTTGATTTTTAGTAAAATTATTCGGTCCTGTCCAAGTTAAGCTAGATACGTTTGTCAAATTTGCTTTTACATATAAAGGATCATTGACACATTTACTTCGTGCCGAAGGAGTGAATTCAGGTAGCGGGAATACTTTTGCGTTAATTTTAAAATTAGAGTTACATACACCATTGTGTGCTGTTACTGTATAAGTAACGGTTTCTGTTGATATACTATTATTTGTTAAAACACTTGAAATAGAATTTTGAGCATTTATTTCGTTAGAAGCACCAGAAACATTGGCTGTTGTTGAAACAGTCCAAGTATAATTTGTTCCAATTGGAACTACTTGACCGTTAATATTGTCTAATGGGTTTGTAGTAAATGAATTACCAGAACATAAATTTTCTGAAACATCATTTATTTTAGGAGTTTGGGTTACATTAACTATGACTTGATCCGTATTTTTACAACCATTTGCATCTGTACCTGTTACCGTGTAAGTGGTTGTAGCGTTTGGTATGAAAGTAACACCATTAACTACATTTTTATCCCAGTTGTAACTTAATCCACCGGATGCATTCAAGGTGATCGAATTTCCGCTACAAGAAGTTTGATCTGTTCCAGCATTGATTATTGGTAAGGGATTTACTATTAGTGTAGTAGTCGCGGTATTTGTGCAATTATTTGCATCTTTTGCAGTTACAGTAATAATTTCACCATTAGCAGGGTTATTTATGGTTGGATTTTGAATTGTTGTTGAAGAAAAACTTCCACTACCATTTGTGCTCCAATTCCAAGTAATTCCATTTCCGCTATTTTCGTTTAATTGAATAGGTCTAGTTCCGATACATATTGGTCCATCATTTGTTACATTTAATGTAGGAGGAGGATTTATAACTAATTTAAAATTCATAGTAGGACCTATACAAACTGCATTTTTAGCATTTACTGAAAAAGTGGCTGTGATTTTTGTATTTGTCGTAGGAGCGGTGAATGTTGGTATATCATTACTTCCATTTTCTCCAATAGAAAAAGAGGGATAATTTACTTTCCATGTAAATGCAGTTGTTGTATTTGGACTAATGAATGCTGGAATTGTTATGTTTTGTCCTGAACATATAGAAATATCTGAAATTTGGTTTGTGATGGGTGTTGGACATGTAATAGATATGCAATTTTGTATTTCTGGTTCTGCACAGGTTGCATTCGTTGGGGTTAGGGTGATTTGTACAGACTGTCCTTCTGTAGTAACCGGGATAGAAACCGAAGTTACATTGGTTGAAACGGATCCAGTACTAGGTGTTCCTCCAGCAATTATGTAAGAGTAGTCGTAACTTGTTTCATCACTAACATCTGACCATGTAAATTCTACTTCAGTCATCGTACTAGCCCCGCAACTAACATTTAATTTCTCTAAAGATTTGATTGTAATTGTAGCAGGTTGTGAAAAAGCCTCTGGACAAACCCCAGATTTCAAAACTGCACGATATTTTGTAGTTTGAGTAAGTTTAGTAAGTGTGTTGGAACTAGTAACATTTGTAATGTCAGACCATGTATTAAAAGGAGTAGTACTAAATTGCCATTTACTAATTTGACCTGTATGACCTGATAAAGTGAGTGCATTTGGAGTAACCGTTTCACAGATGGATTGGTCTGAAGATACAGAACCTCCTACAGTTGAAGCATCTACAGTTATTGTGATCTCATTAGAATAAACAGGATCACAAACCTCATTTTTCACTTCGACTCTAAATTTTGTTGATTTTGTAAGAGCGGTAGGTGAGTAGGTTGTAGTCGTATTGTTGATGTCCGTCCAAGTGTCATAAGGAACTTCGCTTGATTGCCATTTGGTAATGGTCCCAACATTTCCAGTTAAAGTCAGGTTGTTTGGTGTATTTCCGCTACAAATGGTTTGGTTACTCGAAAGTGTTCCTCCAACAGAAACGGGAATAACTTTAAAACTTTTAGTCCCAGTTTGATTTTGCTCACATGTTTGGGTTGAACCTTCTTTTACGGAAATTAATTTATAATCAAATGTTCCGATTGAACTGGTTGGGATAGTTAGCACAGCGGTATTGCCGGTGCTTGCTATTGTTTGATTAGCACCATTATTAATTGAGTAAGTAAAGATATAGGGACTAGTACCGTTACTACCTGTAAAAGTAAGTGTTGGAGATGCAACATCATCCTTACAAACGCTAGCTTCGCCTGAAATTGTCGCCGTAGGAAGTGGTATTGTTTTGACAGTAAATTCTTTTGAAATGTTAGCACAAAGACTGGCTGTATATTTAACAATTACATTATCAATGAAATTACCTAAGGATGCACCTCCAGTAGAACTGACAGAAATAAATCTAAGAGAATAATTCCCATTGGTAGGAACTGTATAAGAACCTGAATAGGTTTTCCAAGCAGCATTTCCAGTGCTATAGGTACCTAAAACAGTACATGTTGACTCTAACGCAGGTAAAGGTGGACCTATCAATACTTTCATAACATCCGTACCTGATCTACCTCTGTGAGCAAAACTGATGTCTATTGAAGCACCCTGTGTTAAGTTGGTAAGGTCTGAATATAATGTACCAGGTGTATTGGCATTTAATTCAATGAATTGATTACCACTTTGAGAACTGACTCCTTGATACCCTGATTTCCATACTTCAATATTCGCTTCGGCTGTGTTTTTCCAACACGGAAAGTTAGTAATGTTACTGACTGAACTTGAAGTTATGGGTTGTTCAAAATCGCCATTGCAGATAAGATTTGTGTTTGTAGGTGTGAATACGTTAACGGTATATATTCCAGGTGTATTTGCAGTAACTTTATGTACATTTCCTGGATTTGTAATGCCGTTAGGAACTGCCCATGTATAATTGCTACTTGTTGAAAAAGTACTAGTTGAAAGTAAATCAACGGTTTTACCTTCGCATACTTCTATATCTACCTTTGTAGTAGTGTTTAAGGGAGTTAAAGTTACTGAGGCGCTATTTGTACTGTCTTTACATGTAGCAGTTGTATTGAGTAAGATACATTTGTACAAATAACCATTGTAGTTGTTGGTAATTCCAGTAATTGTAAGTGTAGCAGTTTGCGCTCCTGAATATACACCACCATTGGTGATAGGAGAAAAAGTCACACCATTATCTCTACTTTCTTTCCATTGAAATTTAGAACCGGTTGAGTTTACGGTGAAATTTACATTATTTCCTGCGCATGTAGATTGATCGCTAGGGTGGGTACTTATCGTAATTCCTGAAGGACTACATGCTGGAACACAATTAATACCCTCACTCCATTTTTGGCATGGACATGCGTCTGTAAGATCAGGTATTCCATCTTGATCTAAATCTGTAGTTGCAGATTTTACAGGGTCAGCAACAAGTAATAAACCATAAGGATTTGGGCCGGATGAAGAAGATGGGGGGTTGTTCTTAACTAGGACATCTATATAATTATCACCTGCTTTCCAGGAATCTTTTAATTCGAAATTAATTTTTCCAGCATTCGTATAACTACCTCCATTAATATTTTTAGAAACACCATTTAAGTAAACATTTTGAATTATATCATCAACGTAACCAGTTAAATATAACACGTAGTTTTGTGGAACCGATTTCCCGTCACATAATGCAGGTAGGGTTAACTTAAGTCTAAAAAACCGAAATCCTCCAGGTGTACCATTCGTAAGACAATTTTCACCAGCTGCAATGATCCAATTGCCATTGTTAATTGGTGCAGGTAAACTACTTGCTGAAACCCAACTTCCAGGAGCGCAATTATTATTTATTAAAGCTGGAGTATATGTGTATATATCTGGATTTGTTGGGATTGTATTTAAGGGTATGAGGTTTGAAACTGTCCAAACGGGATCCAAACTTCCTACAGCACCCTGACCTGTTGATAAATCTTTTAAATTAGGAAAGCTTTGTGAAAAGCTCACAAATGAAAAAAGAAATAAAACGATATATAAAAAGTAGTTAATAATCTTTTGGTTTTAAAACTTTTAAATATAATAATTTTTGTTTGTTTATTAGAAGCTCTTGCTTCTATTGTTTTTACATCTCTATCTAAAATCAAAAAACATCCTTTTTTAGTTTTTGATTACTTTTATATTTTAATGATTTTATTTTTCTTACATGGAACATCCAATACTAGCGAATCAAAAACGATTGGTTTTATTAGAGTTTGAAGAACAAAAAAGACGTTTTCAATCAACCGATGGAAATGATCTTAAAATACTTAAAAATCAAGGACTCGTATTACAACCGATACAAATTTCTCGTAAACGTTTTGGGTTTGCAGATTATCCAGAAATAGAATTTAAGCTTTTATATAATCAAGACACGAGTCAATTCAAAAGTGGCGTTTCTATTGAATGTTTTATTTCTGGCGAAGAACCTGTAAAAGGGGTGCTGCTTTTTGTGAATGGAAATCAAGGAGAATTTCGTTTGTTTACTTCCGATTTTCCTGACTGGCTAGAAGAAAAAGGAGTTGGATTGAAATTAGCTCCTGACGATAAGACTAAAAACATTATGTTAGAAGGGTTGTCGGAGCTTGAAAAGCATAAAAAACAACTTCATTTGCTGGATAGAATTTATGCCAATATCTCTGTAGGGGAAAAATGTGTGTTAAATCTACCATTACAATTTTCGAATACACGATTAAATGACAGCCAGCAATTTGCTGTTTGTGCAATGCTTGATGAACAAGAAGTGGTTGTCGTACACGGACCTCCGGGAACAGGGAAAACAACTACGTTGGTTGAGGGGATTTTACAGTTAGTAAAACAAGGGAAAAGGGTAGCGGTAACAGCTCCAACGAATACTGCTGTAGATCATATTTCATTAGAATTGATAAAAGCCGGAGTAGATTTGTTGCGGGTAGGGAATACCGTCAAAATGGATGAGGTAGTTTATCGTAAATCCCTAGAAGGTAGGATGGTGGATTCCTCGGTAGCTAAAGAGATTAAAAAAATAAAAATTCGCGCAGAGGAATTGCGAAAAATGGCTCATCAGTATAAGCGTAATTTTGGAAAAGCGGAAAGAGAACAACGCAATCTATTGTTGAATGAAGTAAAAAGTTACCGCAAACAGATTCGAGACATACAACAATATGAAGAAGAGAAATTACTTGAAAGTATTTCAGTGATTGTTGGCACCCCTGTTGGATTGTATGATTTTCACGCAAAGAATTCGGGATATGATGTGTTGATAATCGATGAGGCAGGACAATTAATTGAACCTTTGGCGTGGTCTATTTTTCCATTAGCGGAACGTGTGATTTTAGCTGGAGATCCATTTCAATTACCCCCTACGATTTTATCAAAACAAGCGGAAAAAGAAGGGTTGGGTATTTCTATTTTGGAGCGAATTTATCCATTCTGTAATTCTGTGTTTTTATTAGACGTACAATACCGTATGCCTCCAGAAATTGTTGCGTTTTCAAATCGCTATTTTTATCAAAATAAAGTCAACTCCTTTAAAAATTCAGTAATAGATTCCATCTGTTTTTATGATACTGCTGGAACAGGTTTTGAGGAAGAGGCAGGTGAAGATGGGGGGAGCTTGATGAATTCGGGAGAGGGACAATTGGTAGAGGCTATTATTAAACAACAAAGTGAGGTTGGTGATATCGTTGTGATTTCACCTTATTCAGCGCAAGTGAAATTATTGAAAGAGTCTTTAGATCAAAAAGTAAAAGTTTCAACCATTGATAGTTTTCAAGGACAAGAAGCGGATGTCATTATCCTTTCGCTCGTTCGTTCAAATGAAGGAGGTGATATTGGTTTTTTGAAAGATTATCGTCGTATGAACGTTGCTCTAACACGCGCCAAAAGTCACTTATTTGTTGTTGGTGATAGCGTCACGTTAGCAAATGATCCTTTTTATCATCAGTTTTTAGCTTATATGGAGGAGGTGAATGGGTATAAAAGTGCTTGGGAGTTGATGAATTATGAATGATAGCTTATGATTTAGGAGTTATAAATTGATACTTTTTCCGCCAAAAGTCACTTTTTTTATCACTTTTGGCGGGATTTATGCATTAAAAATATCTTTTAATGTGAGTGTGTTTGTAATTAGTTCATTGCTGTATTCATTTGTTTTTAAGCTAAATGTAGTGATGAATGTAATAAATTTTGTTTTTCTTGATTTTGTTTCTTTTTCAAATTCAAACAACTTGTTTTTTATGTTTACATAATCACTTTTTGTAAGTTGGTATTCGTTATTTACGAACTTAATTTCACATAAGTTTATTACATTATCATCTCTGTCGATGATTAAATCTATTTGAGCATTTTTGTTGAACCAACTGCTAGATTGTGAGTATATTGATTGAATTCCGATTGATTTTTTAATTGCTTGTATGTGTTTTAAACAAAGATTTTCGAAACTAAAACCACTCCAGGATTTAAACGATTGGCTTTTTTGAATGTTAACCCATGTTCCAGCTCCGTTCAATTTGTTTGTGTAAATGTATTTGAGGTAGAATTGACTGTATTCATCGATAAGTCTATATCGTTTTAAATGTGTTTTGTTTTTATAAAATGTGTATTCTTCTATAAATCCAGATTGTATTAGTTCTTCTATTTTTGAACTAGTATCTCCACCGCTTGTAAGTTTTGTTCTTGTAAGTAATTCATTACGTGTCAATCCTCTCAATGAAAAAGCCAATGCTTTAATGATTAAGAGGTGTTTTTCAGAATTATCAAAAAGAGATGCGAATAACATATCAAATTCGAGGGTTAATTCACCGTCTTTTTGAAAGCAAAGCCTGTCAATGTTTTGAGAAACGCTTTCGTTCGGTTTTATTTTGTTTAGGTAATGCGGAACTCCGCCAATAATCATATATAATTGTGTGACATCGTATTGGCTATATTTGACATTTTTAGATTTAAGATAACTTGCAGTTTCTTTAAGTGTAAATGGTTGTAAACAAATCTTTTCTGTTAAACGATTGTGTAATCCTCCTTTGTTTTTAATGATGTTTTTAACCATATAAGAAGCTGCAGAACCACAGATGACAATAATTAGATTTTTTTGGCGAGAAGCAAATTGATTCCAAAAGTTTTCAAATGCCATTAGGAATTTAGATCCTTTTGAGGCAATCCATGGAAATTCATCAATAAAAATAACTCGTTTTTTCTTTTGATCTGTGTTTTGTATTAAAAATTCCAAGGCTTGAAATGCTGAAAGCCAGTTTTTTATTTTTTTTGTATTAGAGGTATTTATCCTTTTTTCTAGTTCGTTTTTAAAGTTTTCTAATTGTTCTTTATGTGCGCCTTTATAGAGTCCAGTAATCTCAAATATGATTTCATTTTGAAAGTGATTTCGAATCAAAAATGTTTTTCCAATTCTTCTTCTTCCATACACAGCTAATAAAGAAGCTTCTTTTTTATTTTTTATTTCTTTTAACTTGTTTATTTCTTGTAATCTACCGATTATTTCGTCCATTTTTTTGTTATGTTATTTCCGCCAAAAGTACATAAATTTTCGACTTTTGGCGGGTTTTTTAGGTGTTTTTTTATTTTTTTTCTCGCCAAAAGTCACTTTTTTTATCACTTTTGGCGGGATTTTTAGTGTTTTTCGAATGTTTATATGACTACTTTAAGTATGTTTTTAGACCACTTAAAGTAGTGGAATCTTTTGCTATTTATCTGTTTGTTATTGTATTTCTTGAAATATTACGCGACCAAATCTTTGTTTTTTAATTCAATTTGGTTGTGTGTTTTTTATAGAGATTCATTTTTTGTTTATCTAACTGTATATGTAGCTGAATAACGGTTTTGGATTTTCAACCTTTTTTCATTGTCCCGCTTCGGCAGGCTTAGCGTGACAATTTAGAATTTCATTCATAAATCATAATTTGCAAGAGCATTTCACTTGTTCTAAAAATTAGGCGCGGATTTTCGAAATTGCTATCGCTTATAAGACGAAGCGAGATTCCCAATTTTATACAGAACTAGCTGTACATATAGCGAAACTGCGTTCCTTGTCGCAATGCAATGGAGACCAAGGGAAAAAGCATGAAGCTAGATATGTATCAGTGGTTTTATGTGCAGAGTAACGGAACATAAAAAGTTCCTTATAAAATTGAAGAGCTGTTTTTGGATACTTTTTTCAGCACAAAAAAGTATCGAGAAATTTATAATTTATTTTCAACCTTTTTTCATTACCACCCTTCGAGTACCTCAGGGTGCATTGAGCCAAAAAGGCTAGTCCTTGGAAATTCGACTACCCACTAACGAACGCCGCTAAAATTTCAAAACTCGCTACGCTCAAACAGTTGAAATTTTTACGCTTACTTATCGTTGTGGGTCCCAGTCTACATTTCCTTAGGGACATAATAGATTTCGAGGTCGCTAACTCTTATAAAACGAAGCGTAATTTTCATTTAAAACTAATCATTCAAAATTCATAACTAGTAAGTGCTTCCTCGTGGTTCCCGAATTTCAGTGCGTTACACTTGATCTAAAAATAAGGCGCGGATTTTCGAAATCGCTATCGCTTATAAAAGTATCAGAATTAGTCAATTTATTTTATATCTTCGTATAAGATAAATTTTGAAAATGTTCAAAGCCATTGACATAAATAGAGATAATTTAACAATACTTGGTGTTAAATTTTCAGATTTAAAGACTTTAGAAAGTACAGCATCTGCTATTGGATCAAATATGTTTGAAGGGTTTGAGCCTACAAAAGAATTGATTCAGTTGTATCTTGACTGGAAAACAGGTGTCGTATCTGAGATAGAACTATTGGATAAGTTGTATACCATCTATGGAAAATAACTACCAATATTTAGATCCTGAAGAAAAGTATACAAACTCGAAAGGTGTACTTCACAATTTAGCAAATATTAAGGATGAGAGAGTATTGGTTGCATTTGAAAGTTTTAAGGTTACAAAAAGGCTGGAGGAATTGTATGCACTAACTTTCAAAATCAAAGATTCTTCTGCTCTACTTTACTTGCATAAACATTTATTTCAAGATGTATATGATTGGGCTGGTCAAGTAAGAACGGTTAATATTAGTAAAGATGGAAAACCTTTTTTTGATGGTGAATTATTCCCAAATGCATTTAAGTTTATTGATTCTTTGATAATTGAATACTATCACATTGATAAAAATAAGGTCAAAGAAATATCACAAAAATTGGCTGAGATTTTAGATACTATCAATTTCTTACATCCATTTAGAGAAGGAAATGGAAGGACTCAACGAGAATTTTTAAGAATTCTAGCTTTGGAAAAAGGATTTCAACTCAATTTAAATCCTCCAGATAATAAAGATACTTACTATAGATATATGAAAGGAACGATAGAAAGTAATGTAACAATATTACAAGAATTAATTTTTGAATTAATTAGTCTTTAGTTTTCCGCGTCACTAGATTTGACAATCTAACGAAACCAAGTTCTTATAGTATTTATTAACCAAAGCGGTCAACTCTATTTAGGGAAATACAAAGTACAATCAATCACCATTCAACATCAAACATTAATCATCCTCCGGTTCGCTGGAAATGTTTTCCTGCTGAGCACAATCTTGTATTTCAATTTCTCCGTAAATTATTTTGTTTTTCATCATAACCCATAACCATAATTCCTCTGCGTCAAAAAAAACACGCTCCCATATTGGGAGCTTTTAGGGATAGTTGTATATTTGTATTAAGTATGAAAAATATTGTTTCATTAAGAACGTTAAAAGAACATTGGGAAAAGCCCGGAAGAAACGATTCTGAACAGCAATTAAAAGCGTGGTATCAAGAGGCAAAAATGGCTAAATGGAAAAATCCAAATGATATAAAATCTCAATACAAAAATGCTAGTATTGTTGGTAGTAATAGGGTCGTTTTTAATATTTGTGGGAATAAATATCGGTTAGTAGTAAAGGTTAACTACCTTACAGAATGGGTTTATGTACGTTTCGTTGGAACACATAATGAATACGACAAGATTGATGTGACAACTATTTAAAAAAAATATTATGGACGTGAAATTGATCAAAACAGAAGACGAATACAATGAAGCGCTAAGTCGTATTGATGAACTTTTTGATGTGACACCAGAAAGCAAAGAATTCGATGAGGCAGAATTACTTATTGCACTTGTTGAATTATATGAACAACAACATTATAAAATTGAATCTCCTGACCCTATTGAAGCGATCAAATTTAGAATGGAACAAATGGAAGTTAAGAGAATAGATATGACCAAATACTTTGGTACAAGAGGAAGAGTGTCTGAAATTCTTAATAGAAAAAGAGAATTAACTTTGGCTATGATTAAGAAATTACATAAAGAATTTGGAATACCAGCCGAATCTTTATTAGCGTAGAAGAAGATAATCCCTCCGCTGATAAGAACTGAGATTCCATTTTAATACACCTCTCTCTAGTTCCAACAACTTTAGAACTACACGTAAGTAAGTTTAAGTAGTTTTAGTTACAAAAAATATGTGTTGTAATTCTAAAACTTTTTATCTAATTTTAGTTTCAATTATAGAAATGTATCATTCCATTATTATGAAAATAAGTCTAACTATAACTAATATCATTACAATTTTTTTATTCTTGATGGGTATTCAATTCAGTTTCTATGCGCAAGAATTTAATAATGAAGATCGCGCAAGGATGATACGTACTGAAACTAAATTGGAAGAATTAGAAAAAAGAATGATTGAACGTTTCGAACAAGTAGATAAACGTTTTGAACAAGTAGATAAACGCTTCGAACAAGTAGATAAACGTTTTGAAGAAAACTTCACTTACATTGGCTACATTATAGCTTTATTCGGTACAA
Source organism: Crocinitomicaceae bacterium (assembly GCA_046304235.1). Lineage (GTDB taxonomy): Bacteria > Bacteroidota > Bacteroidia > Flavobacteriales_D > Crocinitomicaceae > CANHVK01. Next base: position 12,502 of record JBKCEW010000045.1, read on the forward strand.
TGTTTGCCGCAACAATTGCTTTTGCTTTGTGGGACAGACGAACAATGATTAAACCTTTTGAAACAAAAGTAATTGAAATTGAATCAGAGATTATTAAGTTAAAAAAGGAGAAGAATAATGCAAAAATATTAGTTGCACTCCGCGATTTAGCGAAGACAGATATCAAACTTGCGGAAATCTTAAAATCACATAATCTTTTGTAGTCTAATCGCTAAAATCCAGTAAAATACAAATCAAAAAGGCTATCGCTTATAAAACGAAGCGTGATCCCCAATTTTATACAGAACTAGCTGTACATATAGCGGAACTGCGTTCCTTGTCGCAATGCAATGGAGACCAAAGGAAAAAGCATGAAGCTAGATATGTATCAGCGGTTTTATGTGTAGAGCAACGGAACATAAAAAGTTCCTTATAAAATTGAAGAGCTGTTTTTGGATACTTTTTTCAGCACAAAAAAGTATCGAGAAATTTATAATTATATTTCAACCTTTTTTCATTGCCACCCTTCGAGTGCCTCAGGGTGCATAGAGCCAAAAAGGCTAGTCCTTGGAAATTCGACTACCCACTAACGAACGCCGCTAAAAATTATAAACTCGTCGTACCTCCTCAAACAGTATAATTTTTTACGCTTACTTATTGTTGTGGGTCCCAGTCTACATTTCCATAGGGACATTTTAGATTTCGAGGTCGCTTTCGCTTATAAAACGAAGCGGAAATTTCATTTATAACTAATCATTCATAATTCATAATTACTTAGCGCGTCCTATGTGCAACCTTCCAACCTCCGTGTTAAAACCTTTTTTCAACACAAAGTCCACCAAGGCATCGCAAAGCACACAAAGTCATCAAGCATTTCCTCCGTGTCCTCCGTGCTACCTTCCAACCTCCGTGTTAAAACCTTTTTTCAACACAAAGTCCACCTAGGCATCGCAAAGCACACAAAGTCATCAAGCATTCCCTCCGTGTCCTCCGTGCAACCTCTTTTACTCTGTGTTTATTTTTTTTAACACAAAGACCACAAAGGCATCGCAAAGCCCATAAAATGTGTTGTTTAACTGTTTGAAAAATATAGATGTTTTAAAAAAGATGGTTATAAAAATTTAATAAAATTCAATAGTGGTTTTTATTGTTTATTATTAACTTCATTAGAAAATATACTTTGAAATGTCAAAAATAAATAAGTTAAAAGTTCAAGAACAAGAGATTACGATTCAAAACAATTCACTAGGAGAATTTATCTCTTTGACTGATATGTTAAAAGCAAAGGATGGGAATTTTTTTATTTCTGATTGGTTGAGAAATAGGAATACAGTTGAATTTTTAGGTGTATGGGAGTCTATTAATAATCCAGTTTTTAACTATGGCGAATTTGCCATAATTAAAAGTAAAGCAGGATTGAATAATTATAAGCTTAGTGTTAAAGAATGGATAACTAAGACAAGTGCAATTGGTTTAAAAGCTTCATCTGGAAGGTATGGTGGCACCTACGCTCACATAGATATCGCATTTGAGTTTGGAATGTGGATAAGTGCAGAATTTAAAGTGTATTTAATCAAAGAATATAAAAGATTAAAATTAGCTGAAATTGATGCGCTTAAAATTGAATGGAGCTTTCAAAGAAACCTAACCAAAGTAAATTATAAAATTCACACGGACGCAATAAAAGAAAATCTAATTCCTTCGTTAATTGAAAAGAATAAAATATCAATGGTTTATGCTCAAGAAGCAGACGTTTTAAATATGGCTGTTTTTGGAAAGACAGCAAAAACATGGACAGAGGAAAATCAAAATTTAAAAGGAAACATAAGAGATAATGCTACGATTCAACAATTGGTTGTTCTCTCAAATTTAGAAAGTATAAACGCTTTATTTATTAATGAAGGTGTATTACAAAAAGATAGGTTAATTCGATTAAATAGAATTGCAATCACACAAATGAAATCACTTTTGAATATAAAGGAAATTGACAAGCTGCAGTAAATATATTTTGTAAGTGGTTTTGAATTTTCAAACTTTTTTTCATTGCCCCGCTTCGACGAGCTCAGCGTGACAATTTAGAATTTCATTCATTAATCATAATTTGCAAGAGCATTTCTCTTATTCTAAAAATAAGGCGCGGATTTTCGAAATCGCTATCGCTTATAAAACGAAGCGTGATCCCCAATTTTATACAGAACTAGCTGTACATATAGCGGAACTGCGTTCCTTGTCGCAATGCAATGGAGACCAAAGGAAAAAGCATGAAGCTAGATATGTATCA
>JBKCEW010000046.1:0-14201 GCA_046304235.1 Crocinitomicaceae bacterium
GAACCTACTATTAAAAAATACATTTTATTATTAAAAAAACTTTTTATTAATTGAAAACAAATTTAACATAATATCATTAAAACTTTTTGATTAATCACAATTATACCACTAATTTATTAATAGTTGCAATAATTAACCTGCTAAATAACTTAAAACCAAAATATCTACGATTCAGTTTGTAGCAAAACTCATTCAAATAGGATTGTAAACATTTTGATTTAGTAGATTTATTAGAACTTGGAGAAGTTTCAACCAAGAAGATGTTATTTGAAATTCATTTAGATGAAAAAAATGAACTTCCTGCTGGCTTTTCAGCAAATGAATATGAATCAAAAGGTTTTCTTCCTAGTTCCACTATTCAAGATTTTCCTATACGTGGTAAAGCAGTTTATTTAGTTATAAGGCGTCGCAGGTGGCGTCATAAATTAACACGTAAAGAAATAACGAATAATTATTCTCATGTTGCAAAAGGTTCACGATTAACACAAGAACTTTCTGATTTTTTAAAAGCTACAGGTCGAGATCCGAGAAGATACGATAAGTAATATCGCAAGTTATTTTATGGTTGATGCAAACAAATTCCGACGTCACTATAAGAAAAAAGTGAGTGGTTTTTCTTCTTGGGAACAATTGTCACATGCAGAAGAATATACGCTTTATCCAGAAAATATAGGAGAAAAAGTGAGTATTGATGAAGTGTCATTAAGTGATGGAGAACTCTATACTGTTGTTACAAACAAAGAGGGGTGTGGCAAAAATGGTACTTTGATAGCAACTATCAAAGGAACCAAGAGTTCCGTGATAGCTGAAGTGATAGAAAAAATAGATATTACCCAAAGAAATTGTGTCAAAGAAGTGACTTTAGATATGGCGAAAAATATGGAGTCAGCAGTAAAACAATGCTTTCCAAGTGCTAAATTAGTAACGGATCGATTTCATGTTGTGCGACTTGTGATGGAGGCTTTGCAACATCTTAGGGTAAAATATAGATGGGAAGAACTTGAAAAAGAAAATGAAGTCATTAAAAAATCAAAAGAACTAGGGACTCGTTATATACCTACAATCTTAGAAAATGGAGACTCACCAAAACAATTGTTGGCTAGAAGCAGATATATTATAGCAAAAAAGAAAGCTAATTGGACAGAAAATCAAACGCAAAGAGCAGAATTACTTTTCAAGAATTTTCCTTTACTTGAAACAGCTTATAATCATGCATTATACTTTCGAAATATGTATGAAGAAAAAACTAGAGAAGATGCTCAAATAAAAATAAATGAATGGATAGCAAAAACTCCTGAGCTAAACATCAAAGAATTTACAACTGTGACGTATACGATAAGTCAAAATATGGAACAGATTCTAAACTTCTTTGATAATAGAAGTACTAATGCTAATGCTGAATCTTTCAATGCTAAATTAAAATTATTTAGAGCAAATCAAAGAGGTGTAAAAGATAGGGCTTTCTTCTTGTTCAGATTGATGAAATTATTTGCATAGTCCCATAAAAATATTGTTGACCCCGTTTATGTCCTAATTGTCTTTGCATTTCCAAAGCTGATATCCCTTTTTTTAGAGAAACTCATAAAAGCCAAACATAAATACCAAGTTATTAATGGTAGATTAGAGTGCTCCATAAAAGTTCCAGTCTTTAATGTTGTTCTAAATGAACATTCTTTACATTGCCACTTTGATTTCAACCAATAATGTTCTGTTGAACTACATTTCTTGCAAATAACACCTTGCCTTTCTCTCTCTTCTTTAAAATGATTTTTGCAACTTTCGTTTGTAGGGAACTGTTTTGTAAAATCTAATATTGACATAATCTTTGATTTTTTTACAAAGATTAAATCAGCAGAACATAATCTATTTATGTTCTGGTATAATTGCGTTTACTCAAAAAATTAATAATGCAATGTTGACTTCTATATGAAATATTGGTTTTATGTTATAAGAGTAATTTTTGATTATTTATAAAAATAGTGGGCTAATAAACAAAAGTAGGCTGAAATCATCGGTAAGCTTTATGTTTACTAGCTTTGAGACAAATCAAATGCTTTGAATAAAAAAACTGCTTTTATTCTAACTCTACAATTATCAAAAAAGAAGAAAAAAGAGTGGTAAACAACTATACAAATGTTATGCTTGTGGCAAACAATATGTTGTAGGAAACCGATTTAATTGCAGAAAAAATTTGGTGTGAATATGTAACGGGTAAACAAACTTATTCTCAATTATCGATAAAATATGGTTGCTCAAAAAAGACAACCCGACGTAAAATAGACTCTAAAAACTAAACGAGAAACTGATTTTCATAGTGTTGTAAATGTATTAATGGATACAACATATTTTAGACTATGTTTTGGAGTAATTGTTTTTAAAGATAGTTTGTCGGGTATCATCTTATTGAAAAAATTCGTTAAGCAGGAAACAATTCATTGTACATTGAAGGACTTTCAGAAATAACAAAAAGAGGCATTCGAATACAGTCTGAAATTTGTAATGGAAGAAAAGGTTTAATTTCGATACTTCCAGATGTTCGAGTTCAAATGTGTCATTTTCATCAAGAACAATTGTCAGTAGATACTTAACAAAGTATTCTAAAATGCAGATAAGTAAAGAATTATGGGAGCTTTCCTACTATTTAAATTTACAGATAAAGAAAGTTTTTCTTGGAGGGTTGGACGATTAGCATTGTAAGTGGAAAAACTTCTTAAATGAGCGCAAGATAGAAGATAAATACAAAAAAGATATATTCATAAGAAACTAAGAAGTTATTATCGAAGTTTATAAATAAATATACATTGGTTATTTACTTGGTATGACAATTTAGATCATAAATTACCAAATATAACAAATTCATTCGAAGGACACTTTTCAGATTCGAAAAATAAACTCGAAACCACAATGGCTTAACAAAAGAACGAACGAAGAAATTCATAGATGAGTTTTTAAAGATATGAGAACTCTAAAACATCGGTGAGAATTAATAAAATCCCAACGATATAATATTTTAACTTTCATCAAAATATCCTTAGAAAGTTGCACTCAAGCAGAGCTTGAGTACGTTTCTTTTGATCTAAGGAAACTACAAAATAAGAAAATACGATTTAAACCATCACACCAAACTAGTTTAATTATTTAATATAGTATAGATTATTTTAGCAATTCTTTCTCCAGAACGACCATCCCAAAATGTCGGCGTTTCATATTTCTTAATATTATTTTTAATTAAAAAATGATGAATTATTGGATAAATTTCATCATATTCTTTAATCAATGTATTTGAACCAACAGTTAAAGTTATAGGTCTTTCTGTAGTAGATCTTAATGTAAAGCAAGGCACTTTCAAAAAAGTTGTTTCTTCTTGAACACCTCCAGAATCAGTTAATACAAACGTTGCGTTTTTTTCCAAATTGATAAAAGAAAAATAATCTAAAGGTTCTAAAAAACTAATATTATCAAATTTTTCATTTAATTCTTTCAATAATTTATTTGTTCTTGGATGCACAGGAAAAACTAAATGAATGTCTTTTGATACCTTAATTAATTGCCACATTATTTTTCTTAGATTTAAGATATCATCTACATTTACAGGTCGATGTAGTGTAACAAGTGCATATTTTGATGAAATATTAAAATTGTTTATATTTTTTTTATTTTTGTCTATATTTTTGATTAGACTGTCAATCATCACATTACCTACCATAAAAATCTTCTCAATATTATGTCCTTCACGAATCAAGTTTTCTGTTGCATCCTGTGATGGTGTAAAAAAATAATCTGAGATTGCGTCTGTTAAAATACGATTAGTTTCTTCAGGCATATTTTTATCAAATGAACGAAGACCGGCTTCTATGTGAGCTACTTTTATACCAAGTTTACTTGCTGTAATAGCACCAAAAGCTGTAGCATTAACATCTCCATAAACACATACTAAATCAAAAACTATCTCTATTAACAGCTTCTCCATTGAAATAATCCCTTTTGACAATTGGTTTAAAGAAGTACCACCAGATATTTCTAAATTAAAATCTGGCATTGGAATATCCAATTGTTCAAAAAAAATATCAGACATATTTATATCATGATGTTGACCCGAATGAAGTATATTTTGCTCTATAGAAGAATAAGCTGAAAGAGCATGATAAACAGGAGCTAACTTCATGAAGTTTGGCCTTGCACCAACAACGTGTAATATTTTTAGCATATGTTCAGATATTAAAATTAATGTTTATTTATAAAATAATTAAAATCAATTATTTTCAACTCAGCAATTCTAGACCAAGAATAATTTAATTTTATATTTTCCCTTGAATTTATTGACTTAAGATTATATATATTCTTGTTATTATACAAAATAAGAATCTTATTAGCTAAATCAATATAATTGTTTGTCTTAAAACTAAATCCACAATCTTTTATTAATTTTTTATTTGAAATTGTATCATTTATTATAATCGGTAATCCACATGACATAGCATCTAACCTACTTGTACTTTCTTGATTTGGCCATACACCAATATTAGATGACGAATATATCAAAGGTAAATCACTATTAACTACAAAATCTTTAACTAAACAATTAGAATTCTCCAAAAGTTTAAGTTTATAAATATCTGTACCTTTTCCTACAAATAATGCTTTAATATTTTTATAACCCAAATTGAATAGATAATTTACAGCTTTAGCTAATAATAGTGGATTTTTATCTTCATTTAATCTACCTGTATAAATACATAAAAAATCATTATCATTTAAGTTAATGCTTTGTCTAAATTTTTGTTTTTCTTGACTAGAAAATCTTATGCTTGAAAACTTATTGGTGTCCACACCTAAAGCACTCAATTTAATTTTAGATTTTGGAATACCATAAATCAAATTGATATTAAAAGCAACATCCTTTGCTATTGGATAATATTTAGAAATATATTTAGATGTTTTTCTACCTAGATTAAACATTCTGACATAATACATAAGTTCTTTCCAATTCTTTGGCCAGTGTAAAATTGAAGTGTGAAGCCTACTTTCTGTGAAAATTTCATAACCTATTTCTGACTTCAATTTAATTACATTCAAAAAATCTATAGTTAATATTTCAGTTAAATAAACTATATCCGGCTTCAATTCCCTAAGTTTTTCATTTAACTCACTAATATGCAAACCACCTAAATTTGAATGCTTATTTCTATGTAAAACATAATGTTCTTTAGGAAAAACACCACTTTCAACAACTTTCTCACCTAAAAAATCACTATAAACAGAATCATATAATTCAGTTTGATCTGCATAAACTTGAAGATCTGAAGTAACTAAATGAACTTCACAACCAAACTTACCAAAAGCACTGGGCAAATAATTTTCAACATAACCCATTTTTTCAGAAAACCATTTATTTATAAAAACTATTTTCATTTATTTAAATATAAATTTTAAAAAAGAGTAATTTTGCACAAATAAATCTAAAAAATAAGAAGTAAAAGTATACCCATTTTAGGAACAAAGATACAAATTAGAAGTATTATTGAAAAAATAATAAAGAAATATAAATGTCATTAACGCCATTATTATATAAGAATTTATTTAGTCGACCCTTAAAAAGCCAATCTTTGATTTCGATATTCGTTTAGAATAACCATTTGAATAGACGGAATATTTTTCAATTGGGATATTATTATTTTCATAAACAGCCAAAAAGATTTTTTCCATTTATTCATCATCCTTTTAAAGTTGTAAGCTGCTGCTGCGGTAAAGGGCTCCTTTTTTACGACAGTTTAAAAATAGAGTATTAACTTTAAAACAGTCAAAAAAAGGTATGAAAAAGTCAAAATTCACCGAGGCACAGATAATCAAGGTGCTAAAATCACAAGAAGAAGGAAAAAAAGTAAGTGAAATTTGTCGTGAATTTGGTATTTCCGAACCAACATTTTACAATTGGAAAAGTAAATATGGAGGAATGACACTTTCTGAATTACAACGTGTGAAAGAGTTAGAGGAAGAAAATGCGCGATTAAAACGTATTGTTGCTGACCAGCAATTATCAATAGATATTCTTAAAGAAGTAAATTCAAAAAAGTGGTAACGTCTTATCAAAGAGAGCAATGCTTGGAATTCGTTAAGGAATCCTACCCGAATATAAGTCATGCTAAGACGTGTAATATTTTAAATTGCTCTAGAACAAATGTGTATTACGCTAAGAAAATGCCATTAAAGGATTTAAAAACGAAAGAAGCGATTGAATCTGTCTTAGGAACAACTCGTTTTGGGCGAAAAAAGTGATAGTAAAGGTATTAAAATCCTATCCTGAATTGAGTGCTTCTAAAATTAGAAGAGTCTACCAAAATGAAGGGTTTTCATTATGGAAAAGAGTTAAAAAAAGAAGATATGATAATCCTGCAAATCCAATAGCCGTTCCACTTAAAGAGAATGTTGAATGGGCAATGGATTTTATGACAGATGTATTAGTTAATGGCAATAAATTTCGCACATTAAACATTGTAGATCAATTTAATCGAAAATGTTTAACGATTGAAATTCAACCGAGCATGCCGGCTTGGAGAGTAATAAACACATTAAATCAAGTAATAGAAAAATACGGAAAACCCTCTGGAATTAGAACGGATAACGGACCAGAGTTTACTTCTCATTTATTTCAAAATTGGTTAGAAGAATCAAAAATAGAATGGTTTAAAATCCAAAAAGGTAAGCCACAACAAAATGCAATTATTGAACCATTTAATCGTACATATCGTGAGGATATTTTAGATGCAAATCTATTTGGAAACTTGGATAATGTTCGCGATTTAACACAAACTTGGATAGAAGAATATAATAATGATCGTCCGCATGAAGCATTAAATTACCAAACTCCAAGTGAATATGCAGCGTAAAGGTTTTTTTAAGGTATAAAACTCCAGAAAATATAATAAGAAAAGACATTGAATCTTCAACGCCCTTTCCTGTATTTTTTATCGGTTTGATTTATTCCTGGCGAGTTGCTCCTCAGCAGTGCTCGTTTCCACTTCAATCAAACAAAGCAAAAATCAGTAATTTGAACTATATTTACAATGTGTCGAATTTTGCTGGGCGGCCATTATTCTGACAATAGAGTTTTGAAAAGGCATCATCAAAAGTTGTCCATTCAATTTTATGAGTTAAAATGTAAAGTGGATGGTTGGGATTTAAGGTATCCGACAAACCAAAAGGTATCGATTTTTGTCCTGAATTTAACCTGAGTTCGATATAAAAAGTTAAGAATTATTACTAATCAAGCGAATTTTTTATTATATTTAATGTGTTGAATACCAAATAAATAATAAAATAATTCGCTATGATTAATAAAGATAAAATTACTGAAATTTTTGTGTCTGTTGATGATTTTTGTAACATTTTTGAACGAGAATTGAATAAAAAGTTGATCGGAAAGTCTAAAATCAGAAACAAACCTTGCAAATTATCTATGTCTGAAGTAATGACGATTCAAATTGCATTCCACCATTCCGGATTTAAGAATTTTAAAGAGTTTTATTTAGGATATGTTAAGTGTCATCTTAGTGATTTATTTCCTAAAACTGTTAGTTATAATAGAATGACAGAGTTGTGCTATGGCAGTATGTTACATTTATTTGCATATTTAAAAAGCTTTGGTCTAGGTGAATGTACAGGTATAAGCTTTATAGATTCTACACCTTTAAGAGTATGCTCTAACCGAAGAATCCATCAACATAAAACCTTTAAAGATATAGCCCAAAGAGGACAATGTTCGATAGGTTGGTTTTATGGGTTTAAACTACATATAATCTGTAATGATAAAGGAGATTTAGTAGATATGACTATTACTGGAAAATCCGCTAATACTGACCACCCCATTCCGTTTTATTGTGACCACCTCATTCCGCTCCAAACTGACCACCTTATTCCGGAGCATGTTGACCACCTAAAATGATCTAATTTTTTTCGTAGTTATCGGCAGATTACCTTCGAGTTTTAACCAAAAACTTGAATGATGTCTGGAAAACCGATTGATATGAGTAAAATAAGGAATGTAATAAAGCTTTATACCCAAGGTAAGAGCAAGGTATTTATAAGTGATTACCTAAAATTATCACGCAATACAGTAAAAAAGTATATCAAACAATTTATAAGTTCAAAGAAAACCTTTGAAGAGCTGTCTGCTTTAAGTGATTTAGAGTTAGAATCTTTGTTTTCAGGTCAAAACACTCCTGATTTGTCTCCAAAATTAGCGACACTCTATTCCTTTTTTCCAACCGTTGAAAAACAACTTAAAAAAGTTGGAATGACCAGAGAGTTGTTATGGTTGGATTATAAATCAAAGTATCCTGACGGTTATCAGCTATCCTATTTTTGTGAGTTATACCTTCGTTGGAGTCAACGTACAAACATCAAGTCAACGATGCATATTGACCATAAAGCTGGTGATAAAATGTATATCGATTATGCAGGACAAAAACTGAATATTATCGATAAAGAAAGTGGTGAGATCATCGAAGTTGAATTTTTTGTTGCCATTTTAGGAGCTAGTCAAATGACTTATGCAGAAGCGAGTTTTAGTCAAAAGAAAGCAGATTTTATACATTCTGTAGAAAATGCATTGCATTTTTTTGGAGGAGTTCCACAAGCTATTGTTCCGGATAATTTAAAGTCGGCAGTCGTAAAAAGCGATCGTTTTGAACCAAAAATAAATGAAACGTTCATGCATTTTTCTGAACATTACGCTACCACTATTTTACCAGCAAGAGCATATAGACCGAAAGATAAATCCTTAGTTGAAGGTGCAGTAAAGATATTGTATACAAGAGTTTACTCTCATTTAAAATCAAAGCACTTTTTTTCATTACCTGATTTAAATAAAGAAATCTGGATATTATTAGAGAAACACAATACTTCCATTTTGACAGGGAAATCCTTTAGCAGAAAAGAGTTATTTATAGAGTTAGAAAAACATGAGTTAAGTCCTTTACCACAAGAACGCTTTGAGCTTCGTAGACAATCTATAGTCACCGTATTAAACAATGGTCATGCTTTTTTAAGTGAAGACAAACATCATTACAGTGTTCCATATTTTTATATCGGTAAGAGGGTAAAATTATTATATACTGAAACCTCTGTTGAAATTTTCCTTTCACATAATCGCATAGCTTTTCATCCGAGAGTTAAAAGCCCATATAACTATTCGACAATCAAAGAACATATGGCAAGTTCTCATCAATTTATGACTGACTGGAATCCACAACGATTTATCTCTTGGGGGGAATCCATAGATAAATATGTGAAAGAGTTTATTTGTTTGATCTTAGATAAAAAACAACATCCAGAACAGTCTTATAAAAGTTGTTTAGGCATTCTTTCCTTAGAAAAGAAGTATACAAGAAAGCGTTTGATTAATGCGTGTACAATGGCTTTAGAATTTGGTGTTTACAACTATAAAATCGTTCAAAATATTTTAGAAAAAGAAATGGATATGTATCAAATAAACACCGAAGAGAAGGAAACTCCAGAAATGCCAGATCATCAAAACATTAGAGGAGAGAATTATTATAAATAGTAACCTATAAATCAATAACATATGAATCAAACAACGTTATCAAAAATGAAAGCAATGTACCTAATGGGTATGCATTCAACCTTCAAAACAGCCATTGAAACAGGTAGTTTTGATCAATTTACGATCGATCAATTTGTATCTCAATTAATACAATCTGAATGGGATGATCGTCAGAACAGAAAAATCGAGAGAAATGTTAAACAAGCTGGTTTTAGGTATAAAGCCTCGATAGAAAAAGTTGATTTTAGTGAAGAAAGATCTTTAGAAAGAAACACTATTTTACGTTTAGCTCAAGGAGACTATATCAATCAAGCACAAGATGTTTTAATTACAGGTAGCACGGGTGTTGGTAAGAGTTTTTTAGCAACTGCACTAGCATATCAAGCGTGTATAGATGGTTACAGAGTAAAATACTACAACACTACACGTTTATTTGCGCAATTAAAAATCGCCAAAAACGATGGGAGTTATTTAAAAGAACTAGCTAAAATAGAACGCTTTAATCTTATTGTTTTAGACGATTTTGGTTTATATCCAATGGATCAACAAAATAGAATGGCGTTTTTAGAAATCATAGAAGATAGACATGGTAAGGGGGCTATGATTTTAACTTCCCAATTACCTGTATCAAAATGGTATGAAGTAATAGGAGAAAAAACAATCGCTGACGCAACAATGGATAGACTTGTGAATAATGCGCATCGTGTCGAAATAACAGGTGAATCGATGCGAAAAAAGAGAATAAATCAAGATAGGTAAAGTCCTGAAAAAAAGTAATATTTTTGTTAACCTGATAACCACAAAAAAAACGATCATTTTAACACATCAAAATGACTGGTCACGATGGAGCGGAACAAGGTGGTCAACATGAGCGGAATTTACATAATATGTGTATCAACTAATTCTGCAAAATTGACATAACTGGTACTTTTATCGGAGAATATGATAGAGTCTTGATGGATATATTCAATAACCTTAGAGCTTAACTCCTCTTTTTTAAATGACTCGGCCACTTTCATTTTGAAATACCTACAATGGGATGATTTTTGTCCTGTTTCAATGTTTTCAAGTGGAGTAGACTCTGCCATAACAGCGACATTAGTTTGTCTTTGGCTTCCTCTACCTCTTTTTAAATCAATATTTTGATTGGTAGCATGTTCAAAGTGACCTTCGTCAAATTCAATAAATCCACTCAAATTGTACTTATCATCTCTTTGTCCCATTCCTGCTCTAATTTTATGCATTAATCCCCAAATAGTATTATACCTTTTATGTCCTAATTGACGTTGCATTTCCAAAGCAGAAAGTCCTTTTTTTGAAAAGCTCATAAAAGCCATACATAAATACCATGTTATAAAAGGTAAATTAGAGTGTTCCATTATGGTTCCACTTCTTAAAGTTGTTCGAAAAGAACAATTTTTACATTGCCATTGCCACTTTTTAGTTAACCAGTAATGTTCTGTTTCCGAACATTTTTTACATACAACACCTTGGTTTTCTCGTTCCAATTTGAAATGTAATTTACAACTTTCATTTGTTGGGAATTGCTGTGTGAAGGCTAATATTGACATAATCTTTACTTTTGATATGCAAAGATTGTATCCTGACTACGTAAGTTTTTTATGTTCTGGTACGATTGCGACTACTCAATAAATTCTTTTACCTAAAAATTCATTGAATACAGTATTATACAAATCTATATTATTAACATAAATCTGTAAATCAGAAGTAATTAAATATACATAATTACCTAAATTTCCAAGTGCACTTGGGAGAAAATTTTCTGCGTATCCCATATTTTTCAAATACCGCTCAGTGATTAATGCAATTTTCATAGTTTTAAAGTTAGATTAACCTATTTTTTTTTCTATAAAGATGAAAGATACTTATATTCTTTTGAAGCAATTACTGTAACTGACTTATTTCCTGAGTAGGTAAAAGTAAAATATTTAATCTGTTTCTCTTCCAAAATATTAATTAAATTAATTATAGTTTCATGCTCCCCTTTTCTATTAGAGTCATCAAACATTATTACAAAACTTCTATCATGATTGAAGTTCTTCACAAGTTCAATAATATCATCTCGAGATTCTCTTTCACTACCGAACGGGCCATCAATTAAAAAAAAATCAAATTCATCTGATATTATATTATCAAAATTTTGATAATTAAATTTTGATAGACCTGAAATAGTAGATTCATTTAGATTCAAATGTAAAACTTCAGTATTTTTTGATAAACTGAACTTTTTAGTGAAGTTATTTGCCCAATCAAGATCATGTTCAACAACTAAGTGTTTAGTCTCTAACAACTCATTTTCAATGAAAGTTGAAATATACTTTGTAGATTCTCCTAAACCTAATTCTAAAATCGATTTAGGTTTGACTTCAGAAAGTATCCTATATAAAACATAAAAAAAAGTATAATTACCCGCCCATCTACCAATATTTAATGGTAGTTCCTCAATCCATTTTTTCCCCCTAATACTATCATGATATATCTGTGACCATTCAAGCTCTATAAGTCTATTATTTATTTCATCTTGCTTTATTTTAATATTTTTTAAATGAATAAACATCTCTCGAATAATACTTCTAATTTTAAACATAAAATAAATTTAAATAATTTTAAAATCTAACAATACATCAACTTCCTTAAAAGGTGGTATTTTACCAGATTGGTAATAATCTTTCTCTAAAACTTGAAAAACTTGACAACTTTGTATCCAATCAGAAATCTCGTTATTTACAGAACTAAATAAAGTAATTGAATATTCTCCAGGAGATAAAGGGAAATTCATTATTTTAAAATCAATTTTATTTTTAGTAAAATCAAAGTTAAAAGGTAACAAATCAGTAGAACACCATGAAACTCTTTCTCCCAAATTATTATCTAAAGCTAAATCAATTCTAACATTATTCATTTTAACTGAATGATCTATTCTGTAAAACAAACTGAATGTTACTTCTGAAAAACTTTCAACAAAACCATTATTATTTCCTCTATTATCAGTGACAATTATATCCTCAAAAATTAAACTCCCATTTCCTTCTCTTAATTCTATATCAATCAATTTGTCGTTTTTATTACTACTTAAGTTACTATAAAGTTTTAATATCTTGTCTGTATAATCTATCGATTTAATCAATCCTTTCTCTAATAAAATAGACTTACTACATAAATGTTGTATTGAAGAAAGATTATGACTTACAAATAATACAGTCCTACCTTCACCTTTACTTATATCTCCCATTTTAGACAAACATTTTTTTTGAAATTCACTATCCCCAACTGCTAATACTTCATCTATGATCAAAATTTCATTTTCCAAATGGGCAGCTACAGCAAAGGCAAGACGAACATACATCCCTGAAGAATATCGTTTTACTGGAGTGTCAATGTAGCGTTCGACCCCAGCAAAAGCAATGATTTCATCTAATTTAGATTTAATTTCGTGTTTACGCATCCCAAGTATAGCTCCATTCAAAAATATGTTTTCTCGACCTGTCAATTCAGGATGAAAACCTGTTCCAACCTCTAATAAGGAGGCTATTCTACCTTTGGCTTTAACTGTTCCCGTAGTAGGTGAAGTTATTTTAGAGAGAATCTTTAACAAAGTTGATTTACCTGCGCCATTTCTACCGATAATTCCAAGTACCTCACCTTGCTGAACCTCAAAGTTAACATCTCTCAAAGACCAAACAAATTTGGAATCAGAAACAGATGTACGGTCATTTTCTACACCTAAAGATAAAAATGGATCATCTTTTCCGCGCATTTTCGACCACCAACGTGCAGCATCTTCTTTAAAAGTAGAAGCACCTACAAGACCCAATCGGTATTGTTTAGATAAATTTTCAACTTTAATTACTATACCCATTATTTAAATTAAAATCTTTTGTAACACTTTTTCATATTCTTCGACATCTATAACTAAATCATTATCAGCGTTAAAATTACTATTAATATAATAATAATTAAAATTCAACTCTGTAGCTAAAGAATAAAATACATTCATGTGATTATTTTTTGCTTGAATTTCAAAAATTGAAGAATTAGGCTCCATAAAAATCATATTTGAAAAACCCGCACCATGTAAACCAGTCATAAAAGAACATGAATTTGATAATATAATTTGTTGTTCTAAAGTGTAATCTTCAAAACAATGAAATTCAACATTGTATTTTGCTAATAGTGTGTATCATTCTATTTCATTTATCAAAACTCTTCTTGAAGCTTTCGAGCGACTTATAAAAATTCTTTTATTTTGATTTTTTTTAGCAAAATTAATAACAGAACCTAGTAAACGATCTTTTAACTTAATAATTAAAGACAAATTATAATTTCCTGTAGGGGCAGTATGACTGGGTAAAACTAGATGTTTAACTTTTAATACTTCATTATTTTCATAATATACTACTTCAAAATCTAATAATTTAAGAGATTCATGCACATAACTAAATTTTTTATATGAGCTAGGTAAAACCACTTTGTAATCATTAAAAAATTCTTCTATTAAAATCAATCTTGATAAAGCATCAAAAAGCCAATGAAAATACATTTCTGTCCAATTCATGGTTATCCAAATCAATTGATCAGTATTTTTAATTTTATTAAATATTATCTTTTTTAAATAATT
>JBKCEW010000047.1:0-17599 GCA_046304235.1 Crocinitomicaceae bacterium
AATTAATCGTTTTTTATATTAGATTTTTAATTAAAATTCTTTAAAAAATTTGTTTCTTGAAAATAAAATAGTATATTAGCATTAATTAACATAATAAAATGTAACGCCTATAGAATAAACATTACTCTGATTTTTTAATAACCAAGGGAAACCTTATAATTTTTAGAGTTATGTTTCATTCAGTGGAAGATTCACTACTTGTGAGTCAATATTTAGCAGGCGATTCTAAATCATTTGAGATTTTAATCAATAGATATAAAAGAATACTTTTTAAAAGTATTTTAAGTAAAGTTAAGTCCTCTGATTTAGCTGAAGATATTTTTCAAGATACATTCTTTAAAATTATAAATACCCTACATGCAGGGAAATATAATGAAGAAGGTAAATTTTTACCTTGGGCTTCACGTATTGCAAACAATTTAATCATCGACCATTTTAGAAAACAAAAAGGGAAAAGGATGATTTCTGAAAGTTCGTCAAATGATGAAAGTTATTCGATATTTTCTCGTATCAGTTCGGAAGACGAAAGTTGGATTGATAGCACGATGCGTGAGGAATTAGAAGGTCAGTTGGTAGATGTGATTGATTTCTTACCAGAAAACCAACAAGAGTTAATCAGAATGCGTATTTTTCAAGGGTATTCATTTAAAGAAATAGCAGAATTACAAGGGATTAGCATCAATACTGCTTTGGGTAGAATGCGCTATGCCGTTCAAAATATTCGTAAAATCGTCGAAGAAAAAGAATTAGTTGAATTGTGATTTTTATCTTCCCTCCTTGAGGAGGGATTGAGGGAGGTGACATCAGATAATAATAGAAAATAGTGATAAACAAAAAAAAAGAGTGTCCAACCAGACACTCTTTTTTATAATCAACTATTAAATAGTATTTTATTTTTTGTAGAAAGGCAATTTAACCACTTTCGCTTTAATTCCTTTTTCACGGATAGAAATGAAAATTTCAGTTTCCAATTTAGCGAATTCAGTTTTTACATAACCTAAACCAATTCCTAATTTCATTGAAGGCGACATTGTACCAGAAGTTACAATACCGATTTCGTTTCCGTCAGCATCAACAATAGGGTAGTCGTGACGAGGAATTCCACGGTCAATCATTTCAAAAGCGATTAATTTACGGCTAACACCTTCTTCTTTTTGTTTTTTCAAGTAATCAGAATCGATAAAGTCTTTTGTGAATTTAGTAATCCATCCTAAACCTGCTTCGATTGGCGAAGTGGTATCGTTGATATCGTTTCCGTATAAACAGTAACCCATTTCCAAACGTAAAGTGTCACGTGCAGCCAATCCGATTGGTTTAATACCATAAGAAGCACCCGCTTCAAATACTTTATCCCAAACTTGTTGGATAGATTCGTTTTTTACATAAATTTCAAATCCTCCCGCACCTGTGTATCCAGTAGCAGAAATAATAGTGTGCTCAACACCAGCGAAATCACCCACTACGAAATTGTAATATGGAATTCCGTTTAAGTCAATACTTGTCAATGATTGCATAGCTTCAGATGCTTTTGGTCCTTGGATAGCCAACAAAGAATAATCGTCAGAAACGTTTTTCATTTCTACCCCCATATCATTGTGAGAAGAAATCCAGTTCCAATCTTTTTCAATGTTAGAAGCGTTAACAACCAATAAATATTGCTCTTCTTTAATTTTATAAACAATTAAATCATCTACAATTCCTCCTTTACCGTTTGGCAAACAAGAATATTGTGCTTTTCCAGGAGTCAAAACGGATGCGTCGTTTGTAGTCACTTTTTGAATTAAATCCAACGCTTTTGGACCATTTAAAAGGAATTCACCCATGTGTGAAACGTCAAAAACACCTACACCATTTCTAACAGTTTCATGTTCGATGTTTACACCTTCGTATTGAACAGGCATATTGTAACCTGCAAATGGAACCATTTTCGCACCAAGCGAAATATGTGTTTCAGTAAGCGCTGTATTTTTCATTTATCAAAAAGTTTTCGCAAAAGTAGGAAAATAAGATTTAGAATTTTCGTTAATAATTAATAGTTATTTACATAAAAGAAATAATTTCTAAATTCGTACTATGTCTTTGACTGAGGTTTTCAATACCCATCGTTCCATTTTACAACACGTGGAAATTCCTGATTTAGCGCAACGGGGGATTAAACTCTATGTAAAACGCGATGATTTAATTCATTCCGAGGTTTCTGGAAATAAGTGGAGAAAATTGAAATACAACATAAAACAAGTGTATCAAGGCAAATTTGAGGGTATTTTAACTTTTGGAGGAGCGTTTTCAAACCATTTAGTGGCAACAGCGAGTGCGTGTCATCAATTAGGGTTGAAATCCATTGGTTTTGTGCGTGGAGATGAGTTGAATGTCAATTCAAATGATACCTTGGCTCGATGCAATTCGTTAGGGATGGAGTTGCGTTTTTCACCTCGTGAAGAATACGCTTTACGCAACGACAAACAATACATTCACGAATTGCAATCTGAGAATTTTGGCTATTTTCCTGTTCCAGAAGGTGGTGCGAATTATTTGGGGGTTATTGGTTGTCAGGAAATTGTACAAGAAATTGATATACCGATTGACCATCTTTTTGTTGCTCAGGGAACAACAACTACGAGTTGCGGAATTTTAATCGGTAAAAAAGAAAATACCAAATTACACGTGGTTCCTGTGTTGAAGGGATTTCATTCTCGTGAAACGATGAACGAAATCTTAAAATATGTTCTTTTAGATGAAGAATATGCTTCCGAATTGATTTCAGAGGTCATTGTTCATTCCGAAGACCATTTTGGCGGTTACGGAAAATACACCGACGAACTTATTCAATTCATTCAAGAAATGTATCATTCTTACCAAGTTCCGCTCGATTTTGTATATACCGGAAAAGCCTTTTTTGCAATGCTTAAAGCCTTACGTAATGGCAATTATGATAACCAAACCATAGTGTTTATCCATACTGGTGGCTTGCAAGGGAATGGGGAGGTGATTGGTTTTTAGGGTGGTATATTTTTATTGTTTTAATGGTTTGCTGCTCAAAGAAGTTTGCAGTTTTATTCGAGATATTTTTGCGGAAAAGGATTTTTCTTTTATTTCATTCTTTAAAACACTTTTTCTTATCGATCTCAATATTCAACATCCAATTCGGCTTATTAATCTTAATCGAAATAAAAGCTTGATGGAAGTGATAACCGAGTATATTGACGATTTGAATTGAAAATAATTGAGATAGATTTAATGAAGATGTAGTTCTAATTTATCACTTCTCATTCAACGAGTAATCAATTCATGCTTATCAGATTCAATTACAAATGTTTTTTCGACTGATGTAATTCCATTTGGAGTTTTAATGGATGAAATTATTACATAATTTACTTTTATTTCATCCATATTTATTTCTAAAATTAAATATCCATTTTCAGTATTGTTGCAATATTTCATATGGGGATTATTTGTTAAATAGCGTTCATGTCTATTAACAGCTTCTTCCTTTGAAAAATATTCATCATCATTTGCTGAAGTAATACTGCTTACAATTAATTCTACAGCAATATTATCGTTCGATGAAGCAGTTCCATTTCGATCTGATTCCAATGCAATAGCACGATGATAATCACCTGTTACAAAAACAGTATTATGAATTTCTTTGCTTTCAATGTACTTAATCAATTTTTCTCTTTCGATAGGATAGCCATCCCAGCCATCCATGTACTTTTCGCCAGTTTTAGAACCTGAATACATAGGTCCAAAAGGAACTTGGTTGCAGATTAAATTCCATTTAGCTCTTTTTTCGAGATTTTTTTCGAGCCAAGTCAACTGGCGATCACCTAAAATCGTGCGTGAAATATTATAATAATTAGGCGATGAAACACTATCTGATTGAATACTTCTTTCTTCAACTCTTGTATCAAGAACGATGAGATTAATCATAGAGCCAATCGAAAAAGAACGATACAACGGCTCATTTAGTTTTGGAGCAATCGGCAGCCATTCGTAATAAGCTTTTACAGCTGCTGATTTTCGATCAAGCCAATTTCCTTCTTCTTTTTGGTGATTTTCTGCACCTTCATTGTATGTATTATTCGCAATTTCGTGATCGTCCCAAGTTGTAATCATTGGTTTTAATTGATGTAATTTCATTAGATCCTTGTCAAGCCGGTATAAAGAATATCTCGTTCGGTAATCATCTAATGAAATAATTTCGTGAGTTGGAACATTGATGCGACCAATACTAGTATCTCCATATGTACCTACTCCGTATTCGTAGATATAATCTCCTAAATGAACAACTAAATCAATACCCTTATTATCAGCTATAGAACGATAATTGGTAAAAAAACCCCACTCATAATTACTGCAGGAAGCAAAAGCTATTTTATAAGATTCTGGATTAGCTGGAAGCGTTTTTGTTGTTCCAATAATTGAATATTTATTTTGGTAAATGAATCGATAGTAATAGGTTGTATTTTGTTTTAAATTTGAAATTTTCTCTTTTACCGTAAAGTCTGAATCTTGATCTGTGATCACTTTGGATTTTTGAACTGTTTTAGTGAAAAGTGAATCAATAGCTAGCTCGAAACTAATTTCCGCCTTCGTTACTGACTTATCCAATATCACTTTGGACCAAATTATTACACTATTTTCAGTAGGGTCACCACTTGCTACACCATGATAAAATGGTGCTAGTGAAGCATCTAAATGTGGAAGTAATCCAGGATGAACATTTAGAATATTTTGGTTAAAAGAGTAGCAAAAATAAAAGAAGGATATAATAAAAAGAATAAATCGCATATTATTTTTTTTAAAAGTAGAGATTTAGCATAGAATACATGTTAACAGATGATTAATTGTTTTAAAAGTTAGACTAACAAAAATAATTTTATAAATCTTTATAAGTGATATAAAAAGCACTGATTTAACGAAATATTTTGGTAATCGTGGTCGTGTTTCAGAAATTCTATACAGAAAAGAGAACTTACTTTGACAATAATTCGAAAATTACACAAAGAATGTGGAATACCAGTAGAGTTATTGTTGGCGTAAAGTATAATTATACCATTGTATAACGTACAAGCTAATTTTTTAAAACAAATGCTTCACAAATTTTAAAAATTATTACCCCTCAATATCTCCCGGTTTTTTATCGGAATCAAAGCGAGAAGTTTTATTTCGCTTTTCTATTTCCTCAACAAATTAACAACAACCTTTTCTTACCATTCTCTCTTGGTGCTCGATGTACACAAGGTAATACCTTGCTTGAAGGATGGTCAACAGCCAAACGCCAAATATGACCAGTTTCAGCTTGTATAGGTAAGTTATTAGGTTTGGATTTGTAATGTAAATCGAAAAAATGGTCACTTAAAAACGATTCAAATTCAGTTGATTCACCTTCAAAAAGCGAAAATAATTGTTCTCGGATTTCTGGTATGGTAATTTTTTGATCAGCTTGTTCATTCGATATGAGTTCACTTGGATTACCATAATAAGTACAAAGAAACGTGTCAGTTGCAATAGGGGAGCGGTCTACGTGATAAGAATAAACGTCAGTCGGAAAGAATGGAAAACTTGTATCTTCCTCATAGTACTTGATGATATTCAACACAGGGGAAGCTCCTTGATTTTGCAAAAGTTCATAATCATTGAGGATCGTATTTATAGCTATGATCCCAGCTTCACTCAGCTTAATATTTTTTAAATCAGCAGGGTTAATTTCAATAATGTTTTTCTGAAATTCAAAAGCGTTTACAATCGCTTCATAATCCCCTTCAATTTCTCTTTTCCAGCTCAAAGCATTGATTTTTCCTTCAAAAGGTGTACTCACCAATTCTTCAAAAGTGTTTACAAATAAAAGATTTTCGTTTGTTTGAGGATTGATTTTCATAAAATTGAAATACTTTGTGATTTGTTGTTTTAATGTCTGGTATTTAAAATATTAATTCTATAAATTACCCGAAATTTTATTCCGAAGCGAAATTTCAATGTCGCCTTATTTTTAGAGAGAGTGTAGCGAACTGAAATTAGGGAACCACAAGGAAGCACGCTAGTGATCACCGAAGTGGTCGAATTTCAGAAGTGAAACGAAATGATAAAAATACAGCGACGAGTTTCTTTTGATTCTTTTCTTTGCGGAAAAGAAAAGAATAATTATAAAACCATTGAATTTATATGCCTCTCTTTCTTATCCTCAAAAATATCCGCTATCGTCACCAAAATCCCTGTTTCTTCAACGTCTCCAAACTCATGGTTCACAGCAGTACCAAAGGTTTTCATCGTTGGTGATAAATGCATATAAATATTAACTAAAGGAGGAACGTTTTCGTTGTGAGAACGAACAAATGAGTTTAACACTTTGAATCCATCTTTGAACGAAAGTCCTTCTAATTGGTCAACTATAAACTGTTTATCATACTGTTGAACAAGCGGTGTATAAGGGTGCATTAAATTTTCTTTATCAGGGAAATAATGGTTCATAAAATGAAGAAGAAAATCTCTCGATTCACGGTTATAAGTTGGATACATGGTTACTTTTCCAAAGAAATATTTCATCGTAGGATTTTTAACTATTAACGCACCAAGGCCATCCCAAATATTGTCTAATGCAAATAACCCTTTTCGTGGATTTACAGCAGGTTGAAAATTAGGCTGGACCCAACTTCTTCCTAATTCAATAGTATATGGAAGGTAATCTTTGATAAATTTATCTGAAAAGTCAAAATAATGGTGAGTAGAAAGTCTGATTTCATCGTTCACCAAGGCGTTTCCACATAATATATAGCGGTAACCTCCAACTATTTCATTATCCTCTGGTGACCAAACGATTAATTGCTCGTAACACGTATCGTTTGTGTCAAATTCATCCAAATCAATGGGTAAACCAGTTCCTCCTCCAGATTCTCTGAAAGTCACTTCACGCAAACGACCGATTTCTTTTATCGTATTTGGTGCATTGTGAATATTAACAATGTAAATTTCATTGTCTCCCTTGCGGGTTTTACGTATAAATCTTTCAGCAGTTAATTCGCTTAAAATTAAATCTGTTGAAATTGGTTCTATAATAGGCTGTTGTAACATAATCTTATTTTTTAGACAATGAGTACACTTTATCTTGTATCCATGCCGCCCATTGATGTTGGCTTTTCGTTTTGTCTAATTGAATAGGCAAAATAGGTTTCCCAACGATGATTTTCATTTTTTTGTTTTTCTGCTTGAAAAGTTCATCTGCTAAATAAAACATTTCAATATTTGCTTTTATTCCTATGGCTTTTCTAAAATTGGATAAGCGGTAGAAAAAATTAGATAATTCACCATCAATAAAAATTGGTACTATGGGTTGGTCGTGTTTTAAAGATAACGAAACAAACGTTTTTTTCCAAGGTAAATCTCTTACTTTTCCATTGTTTTTACGACTTACTAATCCTGCTGGAAAAATACAAACTGCTTTACCTGAAGAAAAGATTTCGTCAATTTTCATTAAATTTGAATTTGCTGTTTTTCCGTGTTTATTCACACCGACAAACATACCCTTCAGATTGTCCAGGTGTAATAAAATATCGTTAACAATAAAACGTAAATCTGTACGATGATGTTTTAAAGCAGAAACTAGCGCCATCGCATCCATACCTCCAAGGGGGTGATTCATTGCCAATGTGACGCCTCCCTCTGTTGGAATATTTTCGATTCCTTCTATACTCAAATCTATATTAAAGTAGTCGATGACATTGTGGCAAAAATCTTCATTTACACTTTCTTTATATATAGAAATAACATGGTTTACTTCGTCTTCGTGTAAGACGCGTTTTAAATAATTAATAACGAAACCTGGGAGAAATTTGAGCAATTTAGGATTTTTATTTCCTATTAATTTTCGAATATCGATGAATTTGTCTGTTTTCATTACTTAATCAACTAGCTACAAATGTAATCAGTATTTTAATCAATTACGATTTAAGAAATAAGATTTATTAAAAACCAATGTATGATAAAAGAATCTTTAATTTAGTGCTGAATTTTAAAAAAAAGAGTTTATGTCAGCATTTTGGCGTCGGTTAAAATATTTTTTAGGTGGATTTATTCCGGGATGTGTTATCGTTATTTTATTTTTCCAAAATAGAGGTTGTAGCTGGTTGCCGGATAACCGAGTAAGAGGTTCTATTTTAGAAAAAATTATTTTGGTAGATTCTACTCAGCAACGACTTTTGAACAAAGCTGGTATTACTAAAAATGGAATCAAAACATTTATTGAAGGATGTGAAGTAGATTTTAAAAAGAGTGATGTTAAAAAAGACACCAAAGTATATTTAATTAAGAATAATGGCCGCTCGATGTATGTGTTGATACCGAAAAATAGTTTTATTGCAGAGTTGAAATCAGTATATTCAAAAGATGCTAAAAAAATGACATCAAAAGGTAAAGGGGACTTATGGAAAACACCTGCAAATCCTGATTTTGTGTATATTAAAACGGATGGTGAGTTAAATTGTAAACAAAATGAACTAGGTTTAAAAACGAACAAAGCTTTTTATAATCGATTGAGAAAAGTAGGGAGGTTTGATTTTGGTTTATCTAAATTTTCTGGAAATGAAAATATTCATTATTTCACTTTGTTAGATTCAAAAGGACGAGGAGAGGTTGGGGTAAATTCGGTTTGGTATAAAGAAAAAATGGATATCAGAGAATTAATTTTACCTTTTGACAATGAATGTGCAAACTAATTAGCTTGATAGTGTTGATAAATCATTAGGAAGAAGTTAGAGGAGTTTTATTGTTTCTTTTATTTTTGTAATATGGAATTTTCTGCGGAACAAATTGCAGGGATTATACTTGGTGAAATCGAAGGAAATCCCGAGATTAAAGTCAATGGATTGGCTAAAATCGAAGAAGGCTCAGAAGGTAAATTATCTTTTTTGTCAAATCCTAAGTATGAAGAATACATTTACAACACAGGTTCATCGATTTGTATTGTGAATAATTCATTTGTTCCATCTAAAGCATTACCCGAAACACTTACCTTAATCAAAGTAGAAGATGCTTACTCTTGCTTTGCGCAATTATTGGAGTTTTATGATCAAATGCGTAGAAAAGAACCAGCTATCGAACAACCTTCTTACATTTCTCAAACTGCTATCGTAGGTGAAGAGTTATATTTAGGAGCTTTCGGTTATATCGGTGAAAATGTTAAAATCGGAAATAACGTAAAAATTTATCCTCACGTTTATATTGGTGACAATGTAATTGTTGGAGATAATACCATTTTATATGCTGGGGTGAAAATTTACCACGATACTGAAATTGGAAAAGATTGTATTTTACATGCAGGTGTGGTCGTAGGGTCTGATGGCTTTGGTTTTGCTCCAGATGAATCAGGTAATTACAAAAAAATTCCTCAAATCGGCAATGTAATCATTGAAGATGATGTCGAAATAGGTGCTAATTGTACTATTGACAGAGCAACCATGGGTTCTACCATTATTCGTAAAGGGGTCAAATTAGATAACCTAGTTCAAATAGCTCATAACGTAGAGGTAGGAGAAAGTACCGTAATGGCTGCACAAGTTGGAGTTGCTGGTTCTGCGAAAATAGGTAAATACGTGATGATTGGTGGTCAAGCAGGAATTGCTGGTCATTTATCAATTGCTGATAAAACTAAAATTGTAGCTCAATCGGGAATACCAAACTCTGTTAAAAAAGAAGCAACCTTGATGGGGTCACCAGGTATTCCAATGGATGACTTCAAAAAATCTTATTTTGGATTCAGAAAATTACCATATATCCTGAGAAAATTACAGGAATTGGAACAAAATATGAAAAGTCTTATTAAAGAATAATTCGAATGATTGAAAATCAAAGAACCTTAAAAGAGAGTATTAAATTCACAGGAGTTGGTTTACACACTGGTGAAACAGTTAATCTAGAAATCTGTCCAGCACCTGTAAATCATGGATATAAATTTCAAAGAGTTGATCTTGAAGGTCAACCAATAATCAAAGCAGATGTTGATTTAGTCATCGGTACCGAAAGAGGGACTACATTAGAAGCAAATGGTGCGAGAGTATATACGACAGAGCACGTATTAGCAGCACTTTATGGAATGAAAGTGGATAATGCGTTGATTAAAGTAGATGCACCTGAAATTCCTATTATGGATGGAAGTGCAATTTTATTTATCAACGAAATCGAAAGGGTTGGATACGAGGATCAAGGTGCTGTGCGTGAGTATTTTGAATTGACTGACAATATTCCGTGGGAAGATGTTGAAAAAGGAATTGAGTTCTTGGCTATCCCAGATAAAGAATATCGTGTGACTGTAATGGTAGATTACAAATCGCCATTATTAGGAACACAACATGCAAATATTTACAAGATTGAAGATTTCAAAAATGAAATTGCTCACTGTCGTACTTTTGTGTTTTTGAGAGAGTTAGAAATGTTGGCTCAAAACAACTTAATCAAAGGTGGAGATTTAGATAATGCAGTTGTATTAGTTGATAGAGAGGATGTTAAGCAAGAAGATTTAGATAGATTAGCGAAACTTTTGGGTAAAGAAGAGTTGAAAGTTCAATACAACGGAATCGGAGTATTGAATAGTTCTAAACTTCGTGTTGAAAATGAGCCTGCAAGACATAAATTGTTAGATATAATTGGTGATTTAGCCTTGGTTGGAAAACCAATCAAAGCACATATACTTGCTGCAAGACCAGGTCATTATGGTAATGTTCGTTTTGCTAAAATTTTAAAAGACCAAATCAAAAAGCAAGAGAAAGAAGGTCGTAAATTTGATTTGACAAAAGATCCTGTTTATGATATCAACGATATTGAAAAAATGTTACCTCATAGATATCCATTTTTATTAGTTGATAAAGTAATGGAAATTGGTCCCGAACATGTGATTGGTGTTAAAAACGTTACCATGAATGAGCCGTTTTTTACAGGTCATTTTCCAGGTAATCCAGTGATGCCGGGTGTGCTTCAAGTAGAAGCAATGGCACAAGTCGGAGGTATTTTTGCTCTAAACAGCGTTGATGAACCTGAAAAGTATTCGACTTATTTCTTGAAAATTGACGAATGTAAATTCAAGCGTAAAGTAATTCCTGGAGATACATTGGTGATTGAATTAGTTCAAACAGCACCTATTCGTCGAGGATTAGTTAATATGAAAGGTACTGCATATGTAAACGGACAAGTAGCTTCCGAAGCGACAATGCTTGCACAAATTGTAAAAGAAAAATAATATGGTTAGTCCATTAGCATACGTTTCAAGCGAAGCACAATTAGATAAAAATGTTATCATTGAGCCGTTTGCAACTATTTATGAAGACGTGACAATTGGAGAAGGAACAAAAATTCATCCAAATGTAACAATCTATCCAGGAACTAGAATAGGTAAAAATTGTGAGATTTTTCCAGGCGCTGTGATTGGAGTGATACCTCAAGATTTAAAATTTGAAGGTGAATATACAACGGTTGAGATTGGAGATAATACTAAAATCAGAGAGTGCGTTACTATTCATAGAGGTACAAAAGATAAATTGTGCACTAAAATAGGTTCTAATTGTTTATTAATGACTTATGTACATGTTGCGCATGATTGTCAAATCGGTAACAATGTGATTTTAGCTTCATTTGTAGGTTTATCTGGACATGTTGAAATTGATGATTTTGCTATTTTAGAAGGTAAAGTTGCTGTTCAACAGTTTGTTCATATTGGTGCACATACCTTCATTGGTGGTGCTTCTTTAGTACGTAAAAATGTACCTCCCTATATTAAAGCAGCAAGAGAACCGCTTACTTTTGCGGGTGTTAATTCTGTTGGATTAAGAAGAAGAGGAATGTCGGATGAGACTGTACGAGAAATTGAAGATGTTTATAGAACAATTTACGTTCAAAATAATAATATCTCAAAAGGAATTGAAAGCGTAAGGGAAACAATGCCTGAAACTGAGATAAGAGATGGAATTTTAGATTTTATTCAGAAATCAGATAAAGGAGTAATTCGAGGAATGATTTAATCATTCCTTTTTTTGTATTGGTATGTCAGTTAATAGAAATCAAATAATTGAAGTTGAGATAACAGGTTTTGCCTTTGGTGGAAATGGTTTTGCTCGTTTGCAAACAGAACAAGGTGATTTTGTGCTGTTTGTTGAAAACACCTTTCCAGGTCAAAAAGTGTTGGCGAGAGTGGATAAGAAGAGAAAAAAACATGCTGAATGTAAGTTGGTAGAAGTATTAGAGCGCTCTTCCGATGAGGTGAAATTGTCATATCAAGAAATCTCAGGTGCACCTTATATTTTTGTACCGATTGAAATTCAACGTGAATATAAGCAAACTTCTACCTTGGATTTATTTCGAAAAATTGCTCGTATTCCCAATCCAAGTGAATTATTGGACGAATATATTTCTTCTCCACTTGTCTTCAATTACCGAAATAAGATGGAATATAGTTTTTCTTCGATAGAACACGATTTAGAGTTGAACGAAGAAAAAGACGATGCTTTTTCATTGGGGTTCAAACGCAGAGGAACGTGGTGGAAAGTAGAAAGTTTGAATAAAGAAAGTGGATTGTTTGATGCTGAATTTGAAACGAAATTACGTGATATTCGCATTTATTTACAAAATACTGGTTTGCCTGCGTGGCATCCACCGAAAAAAAATGGATTTTTCAGGCATATCGTTGTAAGAAAATCGTTTCATCAAAATCAATTGCTAATCAATTTAGTAACTTCTACTGAAGGTTTAGAGCAATTTGATGTGAATGCATTTTCAGTTTTTTTACAAGAAACCTTAGGTAATCGTTTAGCTGGATTTCAACATACTATTAATGATAATGTTGCAGACCGATCTAAAATTGAAAATGGTACAAATTCATTGGTTTATGGTGATTGGAAAGTAGTTGAAAAATTAGGCGATTTGTTCTTCGAAATTTCGATGGAAAGTTTCTTTCAGACCAACCCTAAAAGTGCTGAATTGTTGTATGATAAAGCATTAAGTTATGTTTTTGAAAATAACGATTTGGAAGGAAAAGTAGTGATGGATTTATTTTGTGGAACAGGAACCATTGGTCAAATTCTGTCGAAACGTTCTAAAAACACACAAATCATTGGAGTGGATATTGTGGAAGAAGCGATTATTGATGCGCGTAAAAATGCAGAGCGCAATGGAGTAGAAGGAGTGAAATTTTTCGCTGCGGATGTAGGTAAATTTTTAAGTCAATATCCTGAATACAATGGGAAAATTGGTACAATTGTACTAGACCCACCTAGAGCTGGGATTGCGCCTAAAACGTTGAAGAAAGTGATTGATTTAGGGGCAGACAGAATTGTGTATATTTCCTGTAATCCATCCACACAGGCTCGTGATACAGAGACCTTACAGAAATATGGATATATGTTAGACAAGATTAGTTTGGTAGATCAATTCCCTCATACTAGCCACATTGAAGCGGTTACTAAATTTGTGAAAGATCCGAATTTTGTTTTTGTTGAAGAAGAAAACTAAACGATGTCGTTGATTTTTTTGATAGGGTATATGGGGTGTGGTAAAACCACACTCGCTAAGAAACTTGCTTCAAAATTATCCTATGAATGGTTAGATACAGATACTTTTATTGAAAAACAAGAAGGATTAACCGTTTCCGAAATCTTTTCTAAATACGGAGAAACCTATTTTCGCACCTTGGAATTCAAACTAATCCAGTCATTAGATTTATCACTACCAACGATTGTGTCTACAGGAGGAGGTTTACCTTGCTTTAACAATTTGATTGAACAGTTGAACGAAAGAGGAATAACTATTTATTTAGAACGAAGTCCGAAAGAATTATTCCATCGATTATACCAAGGAAAAACAAAACGACCTTTATTAGCCAATAAAACAGACGAGGAATTGTTAAAATATATCGAAGAAAATCTAGAAAAACGCAATCCTATTTACCGTCAATCAAATTACATTCTCGATCGTGATTACCAAACAGTGGAGAAAATTATAAATCTCCTAAATCTTTAATCTGTTAATCTGTAATTTGCAATCTTCTAATCTGAAATCTTCGAATTTTTAATACTTTCCCAAGTTCCTAGCATTTTTTCTTGAGTTGGTCTATTTTCTTCTTCATTTTCAAGTGGTTCACATTCTAATAATGTTTCTCTACATTCTTGTGGAAGTCGTTGATATAACTCTGTTCCCATTGTTTTCCATTGAAGCATTTCTTCTGAAACTTCTTTCACTACACGCGCAGGATTTCCAATAACCAAACTTCTTTTTGGAATTATAGAATTAGCTTTCACGAAACTTAAAGCACCGATGATACATTCATTTTCAATCACTACATCATCCATTATGACACTGTTCATCCCAATGAGGCAATTTTCACCAATGGTTCCACCATGTATAATTGCTCCATGACCGATATGAGCTCCTTTTTTTAATAATGTAGTTGTACCTGGAAACATATGTATGGTACAACTTTCTTGAACATTACATCCATCTTCTAATATGATTTTACCCCAATCGCCTCTGATTGTTGCGTGTGGACCAACATATACATTTTCTCCAATGATTACATTTCCGATAATCGTAGCTTGAGGATGAATAAAACTTGATTTTTTGATAACCGGTATAAAGCCGTTAAAAGAATAAATTGCCATTTTTCATTTTTTAACGAATTTATGGATTTATTCCTTTTCAAAATTGTAATTTAGTTACAAATAATTTTGCCAGTATTATGTTGAATAAATTCTCGGTTTTATTTCTTTTTATATCTATTACTTCAATATTTTATTCCCAAGTAATAGTTGGTGGAGGTTTTAATTCTATCGGAGCGGTAAATATTAAGCAACCTTATTTAGGGATTAATCTCTTAGGGGAATATAGAAATGATGATATGGCTTATTTTGCAAAGTTTTATACCACTTTACCACAAAATGATTCTGAAACTTTTATTCAGATGGAGCCATTGAATCCAGAAGAATTGATTAATCTCCAGTTGAATGGATCATCTAGATATAATTATAATGTGCTTGAATTCGGAAAGAAAAACTTTTATGGTGAGGATTTAGATTTTGGTCCTGCAGGGTATTTAAGCTCTCATTTTTCATTAATTATGAATACATTAAGACTTAAGACAGATGAATTCGATGTGAGTAGATATCGATTTCCAGATGGTTATGTGGATAAAGCAAGAATTTATTCACTAGCAGCAGGCATCAATCTCGGTGCACAATATGCTTTTTTTCATGGTACTTATTATCTAGATTTTGGGCTAAATTATACACTCATCGCTAATTCAAGTAATTCATTTAATCAAATGCAACAATTTAGTTCTTTTAATTCTTACAGACAATTGTTTTTTGTATTTAACTTAGGATTTAAGAAGACCATTTTTTATGATTTTTAGTTAAGTTATTAAGTAAATATCATTATTACATCTAAAAAATATTCTAATAAAAATAAGTGAAATTACTATCTTTGCTATCTAACCTACTTAAAAATGATTGATCATTCTCATAAATTTGTCACCTGTGAAAACTGTGGTGCAAAGAAAAACTCACTTTTTGCTGATTGCTCAATTGAACAAACAGCGGACTTAAATTCGAATAAAACTTGTAATTACTATAAAAAGAATCAAGGACTTTTTTTAGAAGGTAGTATTCCGAGAGGTATCTATTGTATAAACAAAGGGAAGGTGAAGGTATTCACATTAGGTGATGAAGGAAAAGAACAAATCATACAAATTGCCGGCGAAGGAGAAGTTCTGGGTTTTCGATCTATTTTTAGTGGAGAACCATACAAGGTGAGTGCAAATACATTAGAAGATTCTAACATTTGTTTTATTCATCGAGAAAACTTCTTGAATATGATTGATACAAATTCGGCTTTAAGAAATGCATTATTGAAAGAGTTGTCAAAAGAATTAGGAGAACAAGCGGAATTCATTACAAACATGGCTCAAAAGTCGGTACGTGAACGTTTAGCATTTGTTTTGTTGATTCTTAAAGATGTCTACAAAGAAGAGCCAATTAATTTATCTCGTGAAGATCTTGCAAATTTTGTAGGGACAGCTACTGAAACCTTGATACGTCTTTTAAAAGAATTCAAAGAGGATGGGTATATTGATATTGCGACCAGGAAATTGACGCTTTTAAACACTCAAAGTTTAGTGAAGTTAGCAGGTAATCATCATCGTTAGTTTATGAGTGAATATCTTGTTGAAACTTCGTTTTTAGATTATACAAACACAATGTTTGATGATTTTTTAAAAGATATTCCTTGCAATTTAACCCCTAAAGAATTAGCAGTACAGTTATATGTAAAAGTAAGAGAATCGTTTTTATACGACCCTTACCATCTTGATTTAACGTATGATGCATTGAAAGCATCTAATGTATTAAGAAAAAAACGTGCTTGGTGTGTTGAAAAAGCGATTGTTTTAGCTGCTTCAGCTCGAAAATTTAATATTCCGTCTAGGTTAGGATATGCAATTGTTATAAATCATATTGGAGTAGAAAAGCTAACTAGCTATTTGAGAAGACCTGAAATAGTTTTTCATGGATATGTTGAATTACTTGTAAATGATATTTGGGTCAAATGTACTCCTTCATTTGATTCACGTATCTGTAGAATGTCTAATGTATCTGTTCTAGATTGGGATGGTGAGAACGATTCTTTGTTTCAACCTTTTCAAGGTAATTCAAGATTTATGGAATATATTCATGATTATGGAACTTTTTCAGATGTACCGATAGAATTAATGAATACTGAGATGCATAAATATTATCCTCATTTATTTGAATCAGAATTTGATTCGAAAGATTTTTCTTTTCATCATCTGTAATCATTTTCCATTCGTTATCTTTGTTTTACCATGCCTGAGAAACAATTAAACATAAAAAATAAACGAGCTCGTTTTGAATATCACCTTTTAGATGAATATTCAGCTGGTATTCAATTGACAGGCACAGAGATAAAAAGTATTCGTAATGGGAAAGCTTCAATTCTTGAAGCTTATTGCGTTTTTGTTCATGGGGAAGTCTTTATTCGAAACATGCACATTTCTGAATATGAAAATGGGTCTTTTTATAATCATAGACCTCGTGCAGATCGAAAATTATTATTAAATCGTTCGGAGATTAAAAAAATAGAAAGATTTTTAATGGTAAAAGGAAATACTTTAATTCCTTTAAAAATGTTTCTATCTGAAAAAGGTTGGGTTAAATTGTTGTTTGCGTGTGCACAAGGAAAAAAATTACATGACAAACGAAACGACATGAAAGACAAAGATGCGAAGATGGAATTAGATCGTGCTTTGAAGAGATTTTAATCCCTAACTGAAATTAATTTAAAATAATATAATCAAAAACTATTTTAAAACAAAAAAGGCTCACAATTGTGAGCCTAAATTTTAGATTAATTAAAATCTTATTTCTTGTGAGCGAAGCTTCTTTTCTCTCTAATTCTTGCAGCTTTACCAGTAAGGTTACGGAAGTAGAAAATACGAGCTCTTCTAACATCACCTTTCTTGTTTACAACGATTTCATCTAAAAATGGAGATGAAATAGGGAAGATACGCTAAGGTCAAAACTGAAATTGTTTTTACTTCAGGCGAACAACC
>JBKCEW010000048.1:0-11335 GCA_046304235.1 Crocinitomicaceae bacterium
TTAAAATTGAGTGGGGTTACTAGTGATTACTTTTCCGAACATAAAATTCGAGTTATTAAAAACCATGAAAAAAAGGATACAATAAACTTCCTAGATTTTGGTTGTGGAGATGGTAATTCTTCCCAACATTTTACTAACTATTTCCCAAATAGTATATATAATGGAATTGATATTTCCTCAGAAAGTATAAATGTTGCAAATTCAAAATCAATAAAAAATACAAATTTTCAAACCTTTGACGGTATAAGTATACCATTTCAAGATAATTCGTTTGATGTGATTTTTACAGCGTGTGTTTTTCATCACATAGATTTCAAATTACACGAAAATCTATTCAACGAAATATATCGTGTTCTTAAACCAAGTGGAAAATTCTATATTTTTGAACACAACCCTTGGAATCCAGTAACAAGACACATGGTCAATACTTGTCCGTTTGATGAAGATGCAGTATTATTAAATCCAAATTACACAAAAAAAGCATTAAATAAAATTTTCAATAATAGCATAACAAACTATATATTATTCTTCCCGCGCCATAAGCTTTTTAGTCCATTTATTAAACTAGAGGGATTACTTTCGAAAATTCCTCTGGGAGGTCAATATTATACATTTGCTCAAAAATAAAAATGATCAAACTATTATTTTACACTTTAATTGTATGTGTATTTACTATTGAGTCTGTTTGTGGAAAAAATTTATTTGTCTCTCCACTTGGTTCAAACACAAACAAAGGAACTATAAACTTCTCTTTTAAAACTATTCAATATGCAATAGAACAAGCAAAAGAATTCGATACTATCTTTCTACGAAAAGGTTTATATTATGAATCTATAATAATCAATTCAAAAAAAAACATAACCATAGTTTCTTATCAGAATGAAGAAGTAACCATATCTCCTTTCCTTACAAAAGAAAATATAACCTGGGAAAAGTATACAGATAATATTTATAAAACGAAAATAAACGGTTTGGCACTCCAACTTTTTTTCAATAATAATCCTATCATGCAAGCTTCGTATCCTAATATGAAAGAAGAATTATTTAATAGTGAGAATGCTGCTAATATAACCGTATCATACAACAAAACTATAAACTTCCCTGGCCTTACAAAATTTGGAACACTTAAAACAGGATATTTTTTGGGGTTATGTAGTGATAATATTGTTTCTATTGGCGGGAATATTGTAAATAGCTCAGGAGATCAACTTTCAATTAAAGACACCGCATTTTATTGGAAATCGGAGTTTGAAAATAGTTACCTAGGTAAAGGAAAAGGGTATCTAATAGGCAATATTGCGTTCTTGGATACACCAAATGAATGGTACGCAGATGGAGAATATCTGTATGTATATTCATCCAACATGAAAAAATTAGACGAAATTTCAATTCGAAATAAGCTGTACGCCTTTCATATTTTAAATGCAGAGAATATAAATGTATCAAACCTAAACATATTTGGTGGTTCAATATTAGTACAAGAATCTTCCAAATGTACAATTTCCAATTTAAGCATTGAATATCCAGTTCCTTTCCATCACCCTTGGAGTGGTTTTGAACGATTTTCTCAATATTGGAATGGGATAGAGGTATTAACAGTTGGTCCGAATGAATGGACAGGTAAAGGGGTAGAAATCGGTGGTGAAAATAATAAATTAATTAATTGCCATATTGCGCATAGCTGGGGAGATGGTGCTACAATTTATGGAAATGGAAATACGGTTGAAAACTGTATAATCGAAGATTGTGATTGGATTGCAAATGATTGCGCCGTATTAAATATTAGCGGAACTAATCATATCGTTTCAAATAATACCTTAAAAAATAGTGCACGCTCTATACTTTTAAATAGAAAACTGTACAACAGTAAAATAATACATAATGATTTATCCTATGGTGGAACTAAATGTACAGACTTAGGACTAATCTACAACTATGATACCGACGGAAAAAACACAGAAATTGCCTATAATTTTATCCATGATAGTCAATCCAAAAAAAATGGTGTTGGTATATATATAGATGAAAACAATCAAAATCATAGTCTTCACCATAACATAATAACAGATTGTTCAGTAGGTATAAATCTGAATAAACCATGCAAAAACACTTTAGTTTATCACAACACTCTTTATAACAACGAATTCAGTATGGGCGCATGGGGAAATACTGGGGAATTAGATAATGTGATTACATTTAATAACTTAACAAATACCGATAAAAAACTTTCATGGAATTACGATGCCTTTTATGGAACAGAGATGGTCTCTAATTATGTATATTTTGAAGACAATATTTTTCAAGATCCGCAAAATGATAATTTCCAATTACGGAAATACAGTTATCCTATTGATAAAGGGATTACATCAGAATTTAAAAAAGATTTTAATGGTTCTCTTCCTGATTTAGGCGCTATCGAAAGAGGGAGTATTCCTTGGGAATATGGTTCAAGTTTGATTGTACCAAATGAAAAATACTATCCCCCAAAAGCACCTATACGACTGGAATTACTTGCTAATACTTTTGACACAACACTTCTTAGATGGAATTATCCCTTTCAACTGATAGATTCATTCTATATTGAAAGAAAAAGTTCTACAGAAACGAATTATTCCATCATTGCTCGTATTGCTACATCTGATACAACCTATAACGATGCGAATCAACCTCAAGGCGAATATAGATACCAAGTTAGAGCAGTCAATCAATATGGTATTTCTGAACCATCTAATTCCATTCAGATTTTTAATCCCATTACAAACAATTCACTTTACTTTGATGCAGAAGAATCAGACCTGCAAGAGGGAACGAATAGAATGGGTGATGTGCTCATAAATACGGATAACAAAGATTGGATATGCTTCAAAGGAATAGACTTAGCGAATACCATGTATGATGCATGCATGGTAAACATGGCTGTTCCTTGTGAATATGCATGGCAAGAAATACAAGTACGTTTAGACCACCCTATGGGTAGAATGATTGGTAAATTCAGACCTCCCAGTACCGGTGGTTGGGATAAATATAAAATGTATTCCTTCCCAATCGAAGAAATAAAAGGTACCCATGACATCTATTTTATATTCAAAGGAGAATATGGAATAGGAACAATGGATTGGTTTACTTTCTATGATTCAAATGGGGAGGTAAAAGAAAACATTCCGTATGATAGTGTTTGTCAGTTTCCTAGCTTAAAAAACAGAGAGGTTAAAATACGTGTGTTCCCAAATCCTGTATACAACGAAATCAACCTAACCCTGGATTGTCAAGAAAAATCAACCCTTGATCTAGAGGTTTTCGATACAAGAGGGATAGTATATTACAGAAACACCTATGAAAACCTTATCCCTGGAACCGTTGAAATACACTTACACGATGATCCAAAAATCAATGAATTATTACCAGGTGTTTATATGGTCAACGCACGAATAAAATCTAAAAAAGTGGATAGTTCGAGTATGTTGAAGTTTATTAAAACTAACGAATAAAATATAATTTAGTTTCGTATATACTCTGCAAATCCTCTTTTATTCTGTATTAAAACCATTTTTTCACACAAAGAACACAAATTTATTCAACGTTAAACATCAAACATTCAACATTCTCTCTGCGACCTCTGTAGCATCTCCTTTACTCTGTGTTTAAATCATTTTTTCTCACGAAGTCATTTAACGTTAAACATCAAACATTCAACATTATCTCCTCGTTCTCTTTGTTTAATCCACTTCTATCCAAACAATAAAACGCCCCACTTGGTCACCATCAAAAAAGCAAACAACAAATAAACAGGTAGATACTTTTTAAACATGGTCTTATACTTGAACCATGTAAACAAACATAAACCTAAAATTACAACAATATCTAGTATAGGTAATAGATCCATGAGAGAGTCGATCCATTGATGTGGGAGAAGTAATTGAAGAGAAATTAAAGAACAACTCATCCAGATAAAGGATAGACTTGTGAGAAATATAAAGAATGAAAGATCAGTTTTTAATGAATAAACATTGGCTAATAAGTAAACAGATAAAATAAAAAATAAAACCTCATAAATAGGAAAAGGGAGAATAAACCCTCCCTTTGAAAGAAAAATTGAAAAGGCATAGATAAACACTGTTGCAAATACATTTCGACTTGCACGTGAAGTTATTTCTTGCATTTAATTATTTCTTATTTGCTAAAGCTTCTTCGATATACTTGAAAGTAGAAAGAACTTCTGGTTTACCATTTACTACCGCAACATCATGCTCAAAATGTGCGCTTGGTTTACCATCGTGCGTAATAATCGTCCAATTATCATCCGCCTGAATCACTCGCTCTGTCCCCATATTAATCATCGGTTCAATAGCAATCGTCAACCCTTCCATGATTTGTTTTCCTGTTCCTCTTCTTCCGTAATTAGGCACTTGAGGTTCCTCATGCATCGTTCTTCCCAAACCATGTCCAACCAAGTCACGAACTACACCATACCCATGTTTTTCAGCATGTTGTTGAATATGAAATCCAATATCCCCTATTCTATTTCCAATTCGCGTTTGTTCAATACCTATTTGCAAACATTCTTTGGTTACTTCCAATAATTTTTTAACCTCGGGTGAAACTTCTCCAACTTCAAATGTATAGGCGTGGTCGCCATAAAACCCTTCAAAATAAGCTCCACAATCCACAGAAATAATATCCCCTTCTTGTAAAGGCTTATCCGTTGGGATTCCATGTACGACTTGTTCATTGACTGAAACGCATAACGTGTTTGGAAAATCATATAATCCTAAGAAACCAGGTAGCGCTTTTTGAGAACGGATATATTCCTCTGCCATTTTATCCAAATACAATGGAGTAACACCAGGTTTAATTTCCGCTGCAATTAATCCTAAAGTACGACTCACAATTTGAGCTGCTTCACGCATAATATCAATCTCAGCTGGAGTTTTATAGATGATTGTTTTTTTATTAAAAAGTCCCAAAATCGTAGTTATTTGTATTGTTGTAAAGAGTTTTTGTTTTTGCTCCTCCCTTGAGGGAGGATACAGGTGGGTGACAAAAATTAATATAAAATAGAATCTTAATCAAACAAATTGTTATCACCTCCCTTTCCCGATTACTATCGGGACCACTCCTCAAGGAGGGAAAATAAATCTTTTAAATAAAAAAAGCTGAACTCAAAGAATCCA
Organism: Crocinitomicaceae bacterium; assembly: GCA_046304235.1. GTDB lineage: Bacteria > Bacteroidota > Bacteroidia > Flavobacteriales_D > Crocinitomicaceae > CANHVK01. The sequence goes on from JBKCEW010000048.1 coordinate 5,172, forward strand.
GCTTTTCGAAATTAAATATTAATTAAGCTAATACTGCTTTCACTTTATCAGCTGCTTCTTGCAATAATACTGCTGAGTGTACATTCAAACCTGATTCATCAATCAATTTTTTAGCTTCTTCAGCATTTGTTCCTTGTAAACGAACAATGATGGGAACAGGAATGTTACCCATGTTTTTATAAGCATCCACTACCCCTTGAGCAACACGGTCACAACGAACAATTCCACCAAAAATATTGATCAAAATAGCTTTTACATTTGGATCTTTTAATATAATGTGAAATGCTTTCTCAACACGTTCAGCGTTTGCAGTACCACCTACATCTAAGAAGTTAGCAGGATTACCTCCTGACAACTTGATAATATCCATAGTAGCCATCGCTAAACCAGCACCGTTTACCATACAAGCAACGTTACCATCTAACTTCACGAAATTCAAACCAGCTTCACCAGCTTCAACATCTGTTGGATCTTCTTCAGATAAATCACGCATAGCAGCATATTCTGGGTGTCTGTATAATGCGTTGCCATCTAAAGTAACTTTAGCATCTACTGCAATTACTTTATTGTCTGAAGTTTTTAACACTGGGTTAATTTCAAACATAGAAGCATCACATCCTTCATAAGCACTGTATAAACTAACAACAAATTTTGTCATTTGCTTAAACGCTTCTCCAGATAAACCTAGGTTAAAAGCAATTCTTCTCGCTTGAAAACCTTGAATTCCAACTCTTGGATCAATTTCTTCTTTAAAAATCAAATGTGGAGTATTCTCTGCTACCGCCTCAATATCCATCCCTCCTTCTGTAGAATACATGATGATATTTCTACCTTTTTCTCTGTCTAATAACACAGACATATAAAATTCAGAAACTTCACTTTCTCCAGGATAGTAAACATCTTCCGCTAATAAAACTTTAGAAACCAATTTACCTTTACCGTTCGTTTGAGCAGTTTCCAAATGTCCTCCTAAAATTCCTTTCACTTTCTCTTCAACGTGATCAATTCCTTTCGCTAAAACAACACCATTAGACCCTGTTTCAGCAACTAGCCCTTTTCCACGACCACCTGCATGGATTTGTGCTTTAACAACATACCAACTAGTCCCAGTTTCTTCTGTCAACTTTTTAGCAGCTGCAACAGCATCTTCTACTTTATCTACAACAACACCTCTTTGTATTGCTACTCCATACTTCGTTAGAATGGATTTTCCTTGATATTCGTGTAAGTTCATATTCTGAATTTTGCCCCGTAAAGGTATACTTTTTTAGTTAATTCTTATATTCTTTTATTTATCTTTTTTTCGCTTTTATCTTACCATTAATTTCCATGCTCCATGAATTGGTCTAGAGATAAATTCGCTTTCATTTTTAGATTTTAAGTCACTCCAAATCGATTCAAAAACAGAATCAAAAACTTCTTTTTCTTCCGGCATAGATTCATAAACTCTACCTGGAGAATCAAAATAATGTTTGATGAAATTTGTGTCAAAATCACCAGAAACAAAAGCGGGATGTTTTAATACATATTTACAAAAATCTAAATTATGTTTTATACCCGAAACTTGATATTGATCAATTGCTTCTACCATTCTATTCATAGCTACTTCTCTATCGTCACCCCAAACAACCAATTTAGAAATCATCGGATCATAATAAATAGGTATTTCCATCCCTTCTTCAAAAGCATCATCCACGCGAACATAATCACCTTGAGGCCTTCTATATCTTTTTAGTGATCCTATATCGGGAGTAAAACCATTAAACGTATCTTCAGCGTACAATCTAATTTCTATGGAATGTCCGTTAATTGATAATTCGTGTTGTTTTTTGGGTAATTCTTTTCCTTCTGCAACTAAAATTTGCCACTCTACTAAATCTAATCCTGTTATTTCTTCCGTTACCGGATGCTCAACTTGTAGACGTGTATTCATTTCTAAAAAATAGAAATTCAAATCTGCATCTAATAAAAACTCAACTGTCCCTGCACCAACATAATCACAAGACTTACATACGTTGATTGCAGCCTCTCCCATGTCTTTTCTCAATTCAGGAGTCAATACTGAACTAGGAGCTTCTTCAATCACTTTTTGATGTCTACGCTGAATACTACATTCTCTTTCAAATAAATACACATAGTTTCCGAAAGTATCGCCGAAAACTTGAATTTCAATATGTCTTGGTTTAGTTACAAATTTTTCAATAAAAACCTCATCGTTTCCAAAAGAAGATCGTGCTTCGCTTTGAGCCATTTTCATTTGTTCTGAAAGTAGAGAAGAATCTTCAACCAAACGCATACCTTTACCTCCACCACCAGCAGAAGCCTTAATCAAAACTGGATAACCAATACTATCTGCTATTTCTTTTGCTTCTTCAATCGATGAAATTGCTTTATCAATTCCTGGGACTAAAGGGACATTGAATTTTTTTACAGCTTGTTTCGCAGAGATTTTATCCCCCATGACTTTGATAGCATCCACATTGGGACCAATAAAAATCATATTATTCGCTTTCACCATTTCAGCAAATTGAGCATTTTCAGATAAAAATCCATACCCAGGATGAATTCCATCTACATTTGCTTTTTTAGCCACCTCAATGATTGTATCTTGCTTTAGATAACTTTCAGAAGATGGAGAAGCACCAATATAATAGGCTTCATCTGCTTCTTTTACAAAAGGAGCTAGCTTGTCAGCATCTGAATAAACAGCAACAGAAGTAATATTTAACTTCTTTAATGTTCTAATGATTCTACGTGCTATTTCACCTCGGTTAGCAATTAAAATTTTTTTCATTTAAAATAATTTGCCTGTTGATTATCAGGTAATAAATTTGAATTAGGATTAACTACTGGAACCCTTCCTTTTTTCTTTCTTTTTATAATTCTCTTACGATTATCTGTTCTAAAGACATTCATCATCTTTTGAAATAAATCAAACTCGTTCATTGAAGAAAATTCTTCCTGAATATTAATACCTCCACCTTGAGTGGTTCTACTATTTAATTGAGCACTCACATTAAAATCATTTGTTTCATTAAATGCAATCACACGTATAGTACCATCTTCATTTAATTTATACTCAACACTAACATTACCAATAAGCATGCTTTGACTTGTTGTAAATGTTCTTCCAAAAGTACCATTAACCAAAAGCTTACCATCAAAAAAATCTTTGGTCACCCCCATAGCCAACTTATTCATATTGTTTGTGGTTTGTGTTGGGTCTGTATTTAAATTAGTAGTATTGTAAGTGACGTTAAATTTATAATCTTTAGACAAATCAGAAAGTAAACTATTAAGCTGATTAGCAACCAAATCAGCTACAGCATTCGAACCTACTGTATTATTTGAAGAGAGAAGTGGTTGAAATTTCTTGTATAATAAAAGCGAAACAAATTGTTTATTAAGCTCATCTGGTGTTTTATTTATTCGCTCTAACGCAGCACGAGCATCATCCGTTACACCAGTAGCATTTTTAGCTAACTCTAATTCAAAATTCAATTTAGGTTTTTCAATGGACTCAGTCAACTTAAGATTACATTTAATATCTTGAAAACTTTTAGCTCCAGAAGTAGTTGAAACAGGTACAATTTCATTTAAACTTGTATAAACATTATAATAGGTAGTTAAATCTAAAACAGCAACATATGGATTTCCATTCCAGCTAATAGTTCCATTATCTTCAATGATAAACCCTTGTTTAATTGGACCTAGTACAAAATTATAAGTACTTTTTTGTGCTGCCTGATTTTTAATCTTATAGACACCGTTCATTTGAACCTCATTATTTTGGTCAATTTTTATATTAATATCACCCTCACCAAAAGCAGTTATTTCATCACCAAGTTTTTCGTCAAAGATTAATCTCATTTTTGATGATGGATTGATTTTTAAATTGAGATTAAAGTCTACCCCTGTAAAATCTAAGTGTTTCTCTAGTACTTTAATTTCTTCACCCTTTTTGGTGAAAGAAATGAATTTATCTTCTTGAACAGAAGATTGACCATACATTGGGAAATTGACACTTGTCCCTTCTTCTGTTTCAACATCCGTATTTATGGTAACATTTGATTCAGACCCATTAATATTTAGAGTTCCTCTTCCGTATGCCTTACCGTAATACACATCACCTTCTTTATAATTCGTATTTAGAATTAAAAAACGATTTAAAGGTATACGCATACCGGGAACAGAGGTAATATCTTCTAAGAAATCAATATTAATATCATAATTCCAATTCTTATACTTTGTATGATAAATCGTTGCCACAACAGAACCCGCTTTGCCTTCTTGATCGGTAATTGGCATGTTATTAACATAAAAACCATCTCTATCTGAAAGTAATTTACCTTCAAAACCAAAATAGACTCCGAGCATCTCAACTTTTGCTCTTCCTGCTTTTAAATCAATTTCACCAATTAATTCTGGATTAAATAATGAACCACCTAAATGCATTTCTCCAAATAAGTTCCCTTGAATATCATTTAAAAGTTCCTCATCAATAAATGCATTTGCGATTTGAATATCTGTACCATTGAACTGCAAATCAAAATCAGTATCATTACCTTCTTTAAAAGGAAAATAGAACCCAGAAAAATTAAACGATGGGTTATTACGATAGATTACGTTTCCTTTCAGTTGAAAAGCTTCATTGTTTGGTAACCATTTACCATTCAAATCAATAGTACCCACTTTTTCTTTGTTAATTACAAGATCATTAATCAACGCATCACCAGAGGCTTCTAATTTCACAAAAGGGTTGGAAAGTTGAATATCTGCATTAAATTTTCCCTTTATTTTTTTCGGTAAACCAAGAACCGTACTCACATTTTCTAATTCAAAGTTTGACACAACCAAATTGGCATATTCATTCGCATTATTAGATAATACGCCATCGAGTGCAATCAATTCATCTTTGTGTTTCAACTCTAAATTATCAAAGCGTAGGTAATTTTTATCAATGATAACTTCAGCTGAACGGTATAAATCCCAGCGATTCTTATTTAAATGAAAATAAGAAGGTAAAATTTCCAAAAGCATTCGGGTTTTAGATGCTAAAGAGACATTCATAGAAAGTACTGACTCCTCTTTACCCGAGGACCATTGTAAATGTGTATTTAACAAATTATCTTTTCCTTCTACATAAAAATCAAAATCAGAAAGCCTAAGGGTATCACTTAAAATAAATTTTGTAGCTTCCACATCAGACTGTAGTGATTCTCCATACAAACTGCTTTTTACTTGAAGATCTTTAAATTCCAAGCCTTTAAATTCAAAACTTGTAGCATTTAAACTAAAATCAAGATTATCCTCTGAAAGCTCACCTTTCAATTTTGTTCCTTTAGAAATTTTTAATTCAGGAATAAACATATCGAAAAATGATTTAGCATCGTTAATTCTAATGGAATAATCTAAGTTTGAATTTCTATCAATTCTATTAATTTTCAGTTTATTAAACAATGTAGGAAAAACAGCACTCAGGGAATTATTTACCTGATTCTGAATAGATTTTAAATCTAAATCACCATCAATATTCAAATCGAAAATCGATGATTTAACTTTTAATTCATCTTTCCGTTTAAAGCGATCAAGTTCAGCTACAAATTGTTTGACATTTAGTTGTTTGTTGTTTTTATTAAAAACAATATCCATAGCTTTTACATCCCCTCTTAAAGTATTTAAATTACTTCCAGAGACATCCATATCGAAATCCCCTGAAAAACTAAGAGGAGAGGTTGAAGTCCAGTTAGTTTTAAATAAATCTATATTTTTTACCGATGTAGAAAAATCATAGTTGTAATCATTTTTTAATGAAATTAGTCCATCAAAATCAAATTGAGCATTGGGATCAAATGAACTAAACTTTGATTTTATCTCCTCATCTTTAAACGAGAACTCTTCCAACTTAATATTTTTGTATTCGTATTTATTTAAATCAACATGAGTGATATCACCTTGTATTTTTTCGAATACAAAATCTCCTTTAAAATCAAAAAGTCCCGTTAAATTAACCTTACCTGTTAAATTACCAATTGATTTAAAATCAAACATACGACCAAGATCTAAACTATCAACAGAAAATGTTTGTTTTGCCAAAATTGATTGGAAACGATAATTATCTCTCGCTCTATTATACTTGATATTGATCCCGTCATTAAATCGAA
>JBKCEW010000049.1:0-10279 GCA_046304235.1 Crocinitomicaceae bacterium
AACGAAATTTTTATACTTTATATAGTATAATTATTTATAAGTTTGTTGATATTTAATGTCTCATTTTGTTAAAATTCTATATATTTAGAAACTAAACTAACCTGAAAACAAGATTTTATGAGTACAAAAGTAAAGTTTGAAGCAGAATATTTGTTAAAAGTATCCTTAAAGGTTTTAGAAAATAGTATGAGCACACCTGCTGGTTTGGCCGATTGGTTTGCTGATGATGTTAAGGTGAAAGAAGATGTATATACTTTTGTTTGGGATAAATCTGAAGAAAAAGCAAGATTAAAGAATAGACGTTTAGGTCATTCAGTACGATTTGTTTGGTTGCATGATGAGGAAGAAAACAATGGTGCTTATTTTGAATTCACTTACGCTATAGATCCAATGACTAAATCTTTGGTTCTTAAAATCGTTGATTTTGCAGAAGATGAAAATGATGTGAAAGAGGCGAAACACCTATGGGATTCTCAAATTCAAGAACTTAAACGTCACTTAGGAGCATAACTTTGTTTTGAAGCGCTTATACGTATTTAGTATCCGTTCATTTATTGGTCCGTTTATCGTGACATTTATTATTTCCATGTTCATGCTGATCATGCAGTTTTTTTGGAAATATATAGATGATCTTATGGGGAAAGGGTTAGAAGTATCAATAATTCTTGAATTACTTCTATATGTTTCTGCTAGCTTAATTCCTTTGGCGCTTCCCCTTGCAATGTTGTTATCTTCGATTATGACTTTTGGTAATCTTGCTGAAAATAATGAACTTACAGCACTTAAATCATCTGGTCTTTCTTTATATAGAATTATGCAGCCACTCATGGTTGTAGTATTATCAATTGCTTTAGGAACCTTTTATTTTTCAAATTATATTATTCCCATTGCTACACTTAAATGGAAAGCGTTGATATATGATATACAAGAAACTAAAATTTCAAAAATAATTACTCCTGGCTCCTACTCGAATGAATTAGAAGGTCTTGCGATTAAAGTGAGAAAAGAAAAAAATGGGACTTTTTACGATGTTGTCATACACGATCACAATGATCCAAATATTGTAAAAACAGTTCGTGCAAATCAGGCTACTTTATATAATTCAACCCATGGAAACTTTTTGTATCTACATTTAAAAAATGGAACTGTTTTAGAAGAACTTGCCGTAAATCAATCTATAAATCTCGAATCTCGAAATAGAGGAAGTTATTATCCAGCTCGTCGAAGTTCATTCTCTGATGCAACATATAAAATTAGTCTTAAAGGATTTAAGTTAAATAGAACGGATGAAAACCTCTTTAAAAACAATTATGAGATGCTCAATGTGTTTCAAATCAATCATGTAACAGATTCTATTATTCATGAAAATCAAAAAGTATTAATCAATTTTAATACTTCTTTGAAAAAAGATTTTAAATTCTTGCTTCCAATTGATGTTTCAAAAATAGACGAACTCAATATTGATTCTTCAATAAAAAAGAATGGTTTGATATTCAATATGCTACATATCAACGAACAAAAAGATATTCTTGGAAGATCAATTTCTTTCTTGCAACGTGATGTTGAATCGATTAAAGGGCAACGAGATTTTCTGAAAACATTTGAATCAAATTTAAATTTATATAAAATTGAATATCATAGGAAGTTTGCTTTGACATTCGCAATAATCGTTCTGTTTTTTGTAGGAGCACCACTAGGTGCAATTGTTAGAAAAGGAGGGTTTGGTGCACCAGTAGTAATTGCTTGTCTACTTTTCATGGTATATTTTATTCTTACCGAGGTTGGTGAAGGTTTAGTTACTTCAGGTTCTACCTCTCCATTTGTAGGAATGTGGTTAGCAACTTTTGTTTTAAGTCCTTTAGCTCTATTATTAATGAGAAGCGCAGCGAATGATTCAAAGGTATTTGACAAAGAAGCATGGGTTAAATCATTCAAAAAAATCAGAAAATGAGTGTTTTATACATAACAAATAAACCAATTTACCCAATGGTTGATGGAGGTTGTGTAGCTATGTCCTCATTTTTAAATCATTTAATAAATATTCATTCAAAAATTGATCATCTTACCATAGCTACCCATAAACATCCTTTTAATGTAAAAGAGTACAAAGAAGTATTTGGTGATAGAATCAATATTTATTCTATTTACGTTAATACTAAAATATCTGTTTTTAAGGCTTTTGTAAATCTATTTTCTTCATCATCCTATAACGTCATTCGATTTTTCAGTGCTGAATTTGAAGAAAAATTAATTGAATTACTCAAACTAGAGCATGAAGTTATTTATATTGAAAGTATTTTTTTACTACCCTATTTAACTACTATAAGAACTAATTCAAAAGCTAAAGTAATTCTTAGGGCTCCCAATATTGAATTTAAAATTTGGGAAAATCATTCGGATAAAATAAAAAATCCGATAAAAAAAATTTATCTGAGACACCTTACAAACAAACTTAAAAATTTTGAAATCAAACAATTTAAAAGGGTTGATGGTATTTTATCTATCAGTAATATTGATACAGCTTTTATTAATAACCTTAATCCAAATAAACCACTTTTACACTTACCATTTTCAATAAAAACAGAACCAGCAACTACAATTCTTAAAAATCACTTTTTTTTCATTGGAGCATACAATTGGAAACCTAATTTAGATGCTGTAGAATACCTTATACAAGTTTTATTTCCTGAAATATTAAAGAAGAATCCAAGCGCACAATTACATATTGCAGGTTCATACACTCCTTCTTTTTTATATAAATATCAGAATGAATCAATTAGGATATATGGAAAAGTAGATTCAGTAAAAGATTTTATGAAAAATCATGGTATATTGCTTGCTCCTATTTTTTCAGGTTCAGGAGTTAGAATTAAAATTTTAGAAGCACTTTCTTATGGAATACCTGTTATTGGTTCTGAAATTGCAATTCAAGGAATAGAAAGCAAAGCATGTTTTATTGCTGACAATGTAAAAGATTACTTAAATCAGATTGAAATGATTTCTGAAAGTACAATTTTCGAAATTCAACAAGAAGCTTTAGATTACATAAATTCAAATTATCATCCTACCGAAATTGAAAAAAAATTAAATGCATTCATCTCAAGTTGTTAAACCAAATCTATTAGTTGTTCTTTCCAGGTTTCCATACCCTTTAGAGAAAGGAGATAAATTGCGTGCTTACCATCAACTCGTTGGTTTATCTTTGAATTTTAATATTACATTGGTTTGTTTAACAGAACAAAATATATCGAATGAACACCAAAAAGCACTACAACCATTTTGTCTTAAAATCCACATTTTCAAATTAAATAAAGTTCTACAAATAATAAATTTATGCTTATGTATATTAAGTGAAAAACCATTTCAAGTTGCTTATTTTTGGCAATTTCGGATACACAGAAAAATAAATCGGATAATCAATACCGTGAAACCTGATTTTATTTATGCTCAATTAATTAGGACTTCGGAATATGTAAAAGATTATCATGCTTGCCCAAAGATAATCGATTATATGGATGCGTTTTCAAAAGGAATAGAACGCAGAATTCCAGACCAAAGTTTTTTAAATAAATATTTTTTTAGGCAAGAATTTATAAGATTAAAAAAATATGAGCGAGATATTTTTGAATATTTTGAAGAACATATTATTATTTCTGAGCAAGATAGAAATTACATACTACATAGTAAATCAAATGATATTTCAATTTTAAAAAACGGGATTGCAAAACATTTTCTTGAAATTAAACCGGATTCAGTGAAAACTTATGATCTTATTTTTACTGGAAATATGAGTTATCCACCAAATATTGCAGCTGGTATTTACATTGCTAAGAAAATATTACCTTTATTAAACAATGAAATTAGATTTTTGATTTCTGGTGTAAATCCACATCATTCTATTCGAAAATTAGCATCTACTTCGATTGAAATCACTGGTTGGGTAGAAGATATTACTGAAAGTTATATTAAATCGAAAATTTTTATAGCACCAATGTTTATTGGAACAGGGTTGCAAAATAAATTATTAGAAGCAATGGCATTGGGTATTCCATGTATTACTACTACTATGGCTAATACTGCATTAGGTGCCTTTCCGGAAGAATCTATCTTGATTGCTGATAATGAATTCGAGTTTAAGTCACAGATTGAGAGGTTGTTAACAGATAAATTATTATATCAAAAAATCCAAAAAAATGCTTTAAGTTTTGTTCAAAATAATTTTTCATGGGAGCATTTAAATGAACAATTAACTGAATTAATCGTTAAATCAAAAGGTAAGATATTGAACTGACTTTAATCAGATTTAGAAACGATTATTATCCTTAAATTTACACTCCTTCAAATTATTTGAAAAAATGAGTAAAACACTTAACACGATTGAAGAAGCAATCGAAGATATAAAAGCAGGAAAAGTTATTATTGTCGTTGATGATGAAGATCGTGAAAACGAAGGAGATTTTCTTACAGCAGCTAGAAATGCTACACCTGAGTTAATCAATTTTATGGCTACACATGGGCGCGGATTAATTTGTGCTCCCTTAATAGAAGATCGTTGTGATGATATTGGTTTAAATTTAATGGTTCAATCTAATTCGGCAGCTTATGAAACTCCATTTACAGTTTCAGTTGATTTGATTGGCCATGGTTGTACAACAGGAATCTCAGCCCAAGATAGAGCTAAAACAATTTTAGCATTAATAGACCCCCAATTGAATCCTGAAGAATTAGGTAAACCTGGACACATTTTTCCTTTACGTGCAAAAAAAGAAGGTGTACTTCGAAGAGCAGGTCATACGGAAGCAGCTGTAGATTTATCTAAACTTGCCGGTTTTGAACCTGCAGGTATTATTGTCGAGATTTTAAATGAAGATGGGACAATGGCTCGTTTACCTGAGTTATTGGTTATCGCTGAAAAATTTGATTTAAAGATTATCTCTATTGCTGACTTAATAGAATATCGTTTGAAACATGATTCTCTGATAGAGGAAGTAGTCCATGTAAATATGCCAACTGAAAAAGGTGATTTTAAACTACATGCTTTTCAGGTAAAAGAAACGAATCAGGAACATTTAGCTTTAGTTAAAGGATCTTGGAATGCAGATGAACCAATTTTGGTTCGTGTACACTCATCTTGTATTACAGGTGATGTTTTTGGTTCATGTAGATGCGATTGCGGACCTCAATTAGAAAAAGCAATGCAACTAATTGAAAAAGAAGGGAAAGGTGTAATTGTTTATATGAATCAAGAAGGTAGAGGAATCGGTTTGTTGAATAAGTTAAAAGCTTACAAGTTACAAGAGGAAGGTTTAGATACAGTAGAAGCTAATTTAAGATTAGGATTCAAAAGTGATGAACGTGATTATGGGATTGGTGCTCAAATATTAAGAAGCTTAGGTGTTAACAAAATGAGGTTGATGTCTAACAATCCTACAAAGCGAACTGGTTTAGTTGGTTATGGTTTAGAAGTTGTTGAAAACGTTCCAATTGAAGTAGAAAGTAACATACATAATGAATCTTATTTAAGAACGAAAAGAGATAAAATGGGTCACAATTTAAAAATGAAAGGAAAATAATGCTTCGCGCAACCAATATAAAACATTCCTTCTCAGATCTTCAAGTTCTTAAAGGAGTTTCTTTAGAAATAAAACCTGCAGAAATTGTTTCTATAGTAGGTTCCTCGGGAGCCGGTAAAACTACTTTACTTCAAATTTTAGGGACATTAGAAAAACCAACTTCAGGAATTGTAAGTATCGATGGAATCAATCCTTTTGATTTTTCTCAAAAAAAATTAGCAGCCTTTAGAAATCAATACATTGGTTTTATTTTTCAATTTCATCAGCTGTTACCTGAGTTTAGTGCACTTGAAAATGCAATTATTCCTGCATTGATAAAAGGAGTGAGTATGTCTGAAGCTACAAAAAAAGCTAGTTCCTTATTCGAAATTTTAGGAGTTTCCGAAAGACAAAATCATCGTCCAGCTGAATTATCAGGTGGTGAACAACAACGTATTTCTATTGCGCGTTCACTAATTAATTCACCAAAAATTATTTTTGCAGATGAACCTTCTGGTAATCTTGACACAATGAATGCTAATGAGTTACATAAGTTGTTTTTTGATTTGAGGGAGCAGTTTAATCAAACCTTTGTGATCGTCACACACAATGAAATTTTAGCAAATAAAGCTGATCGAAAACTTGTTATGCAAGATGGTGTATTAATATCAAACTAATGTCTATTCCTTTAGATCAACTAAAAGATTTTTTAGATTACAAAGTTCAAGAGTTCAATACTTCTTCTTTTATTTCAGATGATCCAGTTTCATTAATTCATAGATATCAACGTAAAGAAGATATTGAAATTGTTGGATTTTTAGTTGCGACGATCGCCTGGGGTAATCGAAAAGCAATTATCAAAAGCGGAGAAAAATTACTCTCTATTATGGGGGAATCGCCTTTTGAGTTTGTAATGAATTATGAATCTCCTACCAAAGAATCCAATTTATTTGTTCATAGAACGTTTAATGCAATTGACCTTCATTTTATCTTTAAATCATTACGTGATATTTATGAAAAGGAAGGAATGGAAAATACTTTTAAAAAGCATCCTGCAATTGAAGGTGCAACAGGTAGAATAATTCAATTTAGAAAACGTTTTTTTAGTATCTCACATGAAAAACGAACTGAAAAACATGTTTCTAATCCAGAAAAAGGCGCAGCGGCAAAACGATTACAAATGATGCTTCGATGGTTTTGCAGAAGTGATGGTAATGGAGTTGATGTAGGGATTTGGAAAAGTATTTCTCCTTCAGAATTAAATATTCCATTGGATGTTCATACAGCTAATATTTCTAGAAAACTAGGTTTAATTACGAGAAAGCAAAACGACCTTAAAACACTAGAAGAATTAATGTTACGTCTTCGTGAATTTGATCCAAATGATCCCTCCAAGTATGATTATGCCCTTTTTGGTTTGGGTGCTATTGAAGGGTTTTAACTTGGTTAAATTTACCAGTCCAATTATTAAATCCTATTAAATCATAGCTGTTTTCTTTTATCTTTAGCTTAGCTTCATTTTGTCTAATCTCATCAAAAAATGCAATTTCAGATTTAGAATCTAAACTATACTTATATATAGTTGTCCCAATCTCTTCTTTTTTTATAGATTTTTTATTTATATTGAATTTTAAGATCGAAATTCTATGAGGTGAAAAATGAGCCTCCCCTTCTTCTTGTTCCGACCAACCACTCATATCCCATATACTATTCATTAACAATATATTATTATCTTTTTTATCGAATAAAATAACAGACATCTCATTTGAATCAAAAATGGGTTGAATTTGAATGCGATTATTAATTATTTCAATTTTATTTAACCAAGATATATAACCTGAACCACCTCCTGAACTTACCAAACTTAAGTATAAATTCCCTTTTTCATTAAGTTTTCCATTTAATTTTGAGAAAGTTAATTTAACTCCATCGAATTTTTTACTAAAAATCAATTCACAGGTAGAATTATCATAAATCAACAATGTTGATGGAGACTCATTTTCCCACCAATTTTCGGTATTAAACGTGTAAGGAATTGAATCTTTTGAAAATTTATCTCTTACCAATTTGATCGTAAATAAACCTTCAGCAATTTTAACTTTAGAATTTTGAAACTCTACCTTATATAATTTACTATCAGAATAAATATCAGATTTAATTTTACATTGTATTGAATTTGAGCTAAATTCACTTCTCTTTTCATTACTTTTTCTAACGCAAGAATTTAGAAAAATGATTAGAATAATTAATGTAAAAAAAGTTCTATAGGTCATTTTATTTGATAATTAGCAATTATTTTTCACCATTTTTGCAAAATCCTTAGCGAAATAGGTTAATATTCCGTCTGCACCAGCTCTTCTAATACTTAATAGCATTTCTGACATCGTTGCTTCATAGTTCAACCAACCATTTTGCGCAGCTGCATAAACCATCGCACACTCACCACTAACATTATAAGCAGTAATTGGAACTGGATACTGTTCTTTCAACATAGAAATTACGTCCAAATAACACAATGCTGGTTTTACCATCAACATATCTGCACCTTCACTAATATCTAATTCAGCTTCAATGATTGCCTCTCTTCTATTCGCAGGGTTCATTTGATATGTTTTTTTATCACCTGCTTTTGGAGCTGAATCTAGAGCGTCCCTGAATGGCCCATAAAAAGCACTTGCATATTTTGCAGAATAAGACATGATACTAACATCAGTATATCCTTCATCATCTAATGATTCACGTAAATAGCCAATTCTACCATCCATCATATCTGAAGGTCCAAGAATATCAATGCCTGCTTGAGCTTGAGCAATCGCCATTTTTGCTAGAATAGGAAGCGTTTCATCATTTAAAATTTTTCCATTTTCAACTAATCCATCGTGTCCATCTGAAGAATAGGGATCCATCGCGACATCACTCATTAATACAATCTCTGGAAACTCTTTTTTTAACGTGCTGATTACATTCAAATAAAAGTTATCCGAAGCATAACTATGTGATGCTATTTTATCTTTCAACGCTTCTTCAATAGCAGGAAATAAAACATATTGATTTATCCCTAGTTTTACACACTGCTCTATTTCGGGTAAAAGGGTGTCTAAACTCCAACGGAAATTGTTGGGCAATGATTTAATTTCAGTTTTAATTCCTTTGCCATCTTGAAGGAACATAGGATAAATCAAGTTTTCAGTTCCTAATTTAGTTTCTTCCACCATTGCTCTGATGGCTGTGTTTTTTCTATTTCTACGGGGACGAATCAACATGATAATAAATGTTTAATGTTGAAATATAAATGTTTAAAAATGCATTAAAAGACAAAAGACTTTAATTATTTTAAAGTCTTTTGTCTAAAGTATATTAACTAAGGTCTTATATATTCTCGATAATCATTGCTGATGCACCACCTCCACCATTACAAATAGCAGCACCACCAAATTTCGCATTACGTTGTTTTAAGACATTAATAAGCGTTACCAAGATGCGTGAACCTGAGTTTCCAAGTGGGTGCCCTAAAGCCACAGCTCCACCATTCACATTTACTTTATCATTATCTAATCCTAAAATCTTAACGTTTGCTATTCCAACTACCGAAAAAGCTTCATTAAACTCCCAAAAATGAATATCTTCTTTATTTAATGCTGCTTTTTCTAACACTTTATCTACAGCCTTAGCAGGTGCAGTTGTAAACCATTCTGGAGCATGAGCTGCGTCAGCATAAGCAATAATTTTTGCAATAGGTTTAAGTCCATATTTTTCAACGGCTTCTTTTGAAGCTAAAATCAATGCAGAAGCACCATCATTCAATTTAGATGCATTTGCAGCTGTGATTGTTCCTTCTTTATCAAACGCAGGACGTAATGATGGAATTTTTTCCAAGAACACGTTTTTATATTCTTCATCCTCTCTCACTAAAACAGGATCACCTTTACGTTGGGGAACTGAAACAGGTACAACCTCTGAATTGAAATTTCCATTCTTCCATGCTTCAGCAGATTTTTTGTAAGAATCTACTGCAAAATTATCTTGATCTTCTCTAGTTACATTGTATTCCTTAGCACAAAGTTCTGCACAATTCCCCATAGGAACTTTGCTGTAAACATCTAATAATCCATCTTTTGTAATTCCATCAAGCATAGTGATATTCCCGAACTTCATACCGTTACGACCATCTATATAGTGTGGTGTTTGTGACATACTTTCCATACCTCCAGCAACAACAACATGATTATCACCAACTAAAATAGATTGAACACCTAAAATCACAGATTTCATTCCAGAGGCACATACTTTATTTACTGTTGTTGATGGAACAGCATGTGTTAAGCCTGCTTTAAGAGCTGCTTGACGAGCAGGAGCTTGTCCCACTCCAGCTTGTAAAACATTTCCCATGAAAACTTCATCAATATGATCTACAGATACACCTGCTCTCTCAACAGCACCTTTAATTGCAGTAGCACCAAGGTCTGTAGCAGAAACACTTGATAATGAGCCTAAAAAACTACCGATTGGTGTTCTAACGGCTGAAACTATATATACTTCTTGTTTGCTCATAATTCAAATTTTGTTACGCGAATATAATAATAAAGTAAGTATTAAACCCTTCATTAAAGTCATATATTCAGTTTAATCGCATTTTATTTTTATTTTCGTATCACTTATGAAAATCATAACTGATATACATCCATTGTGGTTGATCCCTATACTTGCGGTAAGTATCTTTTTATCTG
>JBKCEW010000050.1:0-3609 GCA_046304235.1 Crocinitomicaceae bacterium
AGCATTTAGAATGTCTAAAACAGATTTACGAATTAGACCAATTTATCATAGACTACAAAGAAGAATAGAAGCGCATATATGTATCTCATTTACTGCTTATTGTATCTATAAAGAATTGGAACGAGTATTGAATGAAGAGAAATCTACAATTTCATTAAGACAGGCAGCTGAATTAACCCATACAATTTATCAGTTAAATTATACACTCCCAGAATCAAAACTTGAAAAATCTATCCTTTTGAAAATGGATGAAATGCAAACAGAACTATGCCAAATTATTGATGAAAATTTTTAGGGTGTTGCAAAGCTGAAAACAGGAAAAATACCTAATACAATAAAAAAACCCGCTAATGCGGGTTTTTTTGTATTGAAAAAGGAATAAGACATTAATTTGTTTTTGCTTCTGCTTTTTCTTCGTTTGTTTTACCAACAGTAATATTAAAACCAAAAGCAATAGAAGCAACTCTTGTCGCTTGATAATTAATTAAAGAAACTAAGTTATCAGTAAGGATATAAAAACCTCTTAGTCTTAAACCAATACCAACATTAGAAAAAGATCCAGCATACATACCATAATTTAATGTCATTCCAAACCAATGACTCACAGATAAAGTTGATGAAAGTACTAAACCAGTTCTGTAAGAAGAATTATAAATTTCATTATACCATGTAGCACCTGATGAGAAATATTTATTCCAGATATAGTCACCCCCCAAATAAATACGAGTTGGTAAACCTGTTGTATAAGAATTAGTAGATTTACCTGTATTAAAAATAGAATTTAAAGAATCTTCAATTGATGTAGAATTTTCATTGTTATTAATTACGTCATTTAAATTAATCCCACTAAACTTATAACTAAAAGGTTGTACTTGATAATTTGCAATATCTTGATTCCATTTAATAAACCCTAAATCAATAATACTTGCTTTAAAAATAATATTATCAGTATACTTATAAGTAGCACCTAGATCTAAACCCATTCCGAAATTAGAAAAATTATAAGCCATTTTCGCTATTCTCATCGGATCCATAGTACTAGCATAAGCCGAATCAGTAAAAATTGCTGTATTTGAGGATTTAATATCCGCCTGACCATCTATTGTTAAACTATAATCAGAAGCATCAGTTGTAACACCAATTTTGGTATTAGTACCTTTCAAATTAGCAATTCCAGAAAGAAATTTTAATCTACCACCAACTGATAATTTATCATTTACTTCTCTTGTATATCCAAGACCGTACTCAACATAAGATAATAGTGAAGCACCAATACCATCAAAACTAGCTCTGCTCCCAACAAGATCACCACCATTACCTTGAACTAAAAACTTTAAAAAATCAGAACCAAGACCTATTTCAGAACTTAGACGATTACTTATATCGAGGGTGAAATAATTTTTTTTGACTTTAAACCCAAAGGCAAAAATTTGATTTGTTAACTCAGCACCAACATATGTTTTACTACCCATTCTATTGAAGAAAGACTCACTACTATTTAGAATTAATGAATCTCCATTAGAATTAGGTACGAAAACCTCATTTATGGCTGCAATTCTATTTGTAAATTGAAAATTATAAGTCCCTAACAAAGGTATAGAAACAAACACTTTAGATTCAGGCATTATAGAGGGATTAACTCTATATGAGTATGGAGTTTTTAAATTAGCCAGAGTTACATTTCTTTGAGCATAAATGTTGCTTAAAAAAACAACTGAAATAAAAAGGATTAATATATTTTTCATTTTCATACTTGATATTTAGTTATTTATTTCAAAGGAACATTTCCTTCAACGTTAGCGAATAGTTTAATTGATAAACCATAATAATCATATAAAGTAACAGGAGAGCCTATGCCGCCTTGAAAAGTATCAAAAGAACCTGAGAACACAACTTTAGCTGCATTTTTCAAATAAGGTAAATCTGATTCTTTTACTGACAAAATAATATTCTGATAAGGAACACTGTTTAAATCAGCTTCATCGAGCTTCCACGTTTGTGTCTTCGAGTCAAACTTTAAATCAGGGGATTTAATCAATTTATCCGTGGAAGATGATAGAAGGTTTAACACTTGATTACCAACCTTAATTGGATTATCAAATTTATCTAAAAAAGTAACTTTAGCATCAATATCAATAGGTAAGGTATTTCTGTAAACTAACCTCATCTGTAAAGATTTCAATCCATCGAAAGTATAAGAAAAATCACTTGTGTCAGCAAATGTAAAACCACTAGCATAACCAGTCAATGGAACGGTAACCTCAGCATCTAATGAAATACTACTTGTGTTCTTTATAAAGTTTTTTGTAGTATTTGGATCACCATCTTTATTCACCCATAGCTTCCCTCCTACTTGGATTTCTTTAGTTTCAGAAGAAACTAATTTATCAATATTTGAAATTGTATTTTTGTTTAATTCTAAAATAGATGTAACATCAGGGTCACCTAATTTAGCAGGACATTTTATAACTAGGGGAGTATTTACAATTAAAGGTAATTTAGTTTGGTCTTTACGTATAACTGCAAAATTATCCATCCCCAACTCAACAGGAATTCCAAAACCATTTTTTACCGTTAGTTTAATAGATGGATCTGTAATACCAAACTTACCTTTCAGTTCTTTTAACTCGTCAATTTTTATTGTATCATTTATCTCTGGAATAGCTAATTTTCCAAAATAACCCTCTATTGATTCAAAATCAATATCAAACATTTCAACACCTAGTATAATTTTATCTGTTGAAAGAATATCTTGAGAAATAGGAACAATAATAAGATCGTCAATAGAAAAAGATAATTTTTTAGTTGAAAAATCAGCCTCATATCCAGACAAATTAATTTCCATGAAATCAGCACCTGGCATATATACTAGTGAATCAACTAACTTTTTAGAGTTTTTAGTGATTTCATTAAAAGTAAATTTCAATATTGTAGTATGAGGCAATCCTTTTTTAACGTTTACCCTAATTTTACCTCTTGAAAATTTAATGTTATTCAACTTAAAGTCAGAAGGTAAATCAGATCCAGTAGAAAAATTCAAGTCTATAGATTGACTTAATTGAATAGCAGGGTCATATTGTTTTAATATATTTAAAAATGGGAACCTAACTCCTACATTTGATTTTGCAATTGAGTTTATTAAAGTCAAATCAGTAGAATTAAGTTTATCAAAACTATATATAGACTGCTCAGGCAAGGAATTAAAGTCTGGTAATTTCACAGCGTCTGAAATGCTGAATCCATTAATTGATTCATTTAATTTTAACTGTAGTAAAGGGCGACTAGCAGGATCTAAAAATTTATCTATTGAATCTGCTTGATTTAAAATGTCACTAATGGTAAAAGTTCCATAAGCAATTGGTAATGCTAATTTAGGATTCCAAAAAGAAGAAGATATTTTTTCAAATTCAACTTTTTTACAAGAAATCAATACTAGACTTAAAAAAAGTAATCTTAAAAATTTCATAAAAATGATTTTATTTTAAAAACAAAATTAGCTTTAATTAATCAATTAACAATAAAATAGTTGTATATTGCATCCATATTTTAATCAAAAAATAATACCCTTATGAAAAAATTATTACTTTCTATTTTCACACTCGTGATGGG
>JBKCEW010000051.1:0-5742 GCA_046304235.1 Crocinitomicaceae bacterium
TTAAAGAAAGTTATTTTTTGAAAGACAGAACAAATTATTGGAAAATAAAAAAAAATGGAATTGAATTAAAAATCAATGAATTAGAAGACAAAATCAATGAATTAAAAAATATAAGAAAGAATAAATCAGCAACTTGTCAAAATAAAATCTTTAATCAATATACATTTTTAAACGCAAGAAAAGAATATCAAAGTTTAAATCAACTTTTTCAAGAACGACTAAAAACAACACCCCCAGCAGGCGCTGGAGAGTGCGCTGCGCCAAAATTATTGCACTTTGCTTTCAAACATAATTTACAACCTGTTTGCATGGCAGAATTCTGGTGGGGAGCTTCTCCCGCATCAGAAATCAGAAAACACAAACAGTATTATCCAGCTTGTAAAGGAAAATGTGAGCCAATATTAAACCACATGTTACTAGGTTTAGAAGTTGATGAAAACCCTATGTTGAAAAATCCTGCTGAAAATAAAACACTTCCAATCATTTATCAAGATGATGATATTATCATTGTAAATAAACCTGAAGAATTCTTATCAGTTCCTGGTAAAAACATCACGGACTCTGTATATTCAAGAATTCAAAAATTGTACCCTGATGCTACTGGTCCATTAATTGTACACAGATTAGATATGTCAACATCTGGCATAATGGTACTTGCAAAAAATATTAAATCTTACCATCATCTTCAGAGACAATTTTTAAAAAGACAAATAAAAAAAAGATATGTAGCCCTTCTTGAAAATGAAATAAAAATCAAAACAGGTACAATTGAATTACCTCTAAGTGTCGATTTAGATGATAGACCAAGACAAATAGTGTGTTATGATTATGGAAAAAATGCAAAAACAGAATACGAAGAAATAGAAGTAATAAATGGACAATCAAAAGTCTATTTTTACCCAATCACTGGTCGAACACATCAATTACGTGTACACGCATCACACAGTCTTGGATTAAATACACCCATAAAAGGGGATGATTTGTACGGTAATAAATCAAAAAGACTTTATTTACATGCTGAAATGATTACCTTCAAGCATCCTAAAACATACGAAAACATGTCTTTTAAAGTAGAAGCAAATTTCTAATCACTTTTGATTCAAAGTTCCCGATCCAATGTTCTTTTGATGTATTTTAGGAAAACCTAAATACGATATATTTCCTGATCCAACTTGAGACACATTTAAACTCTCAGTATTTCCTAATGAAATATTTCCTGAACCATTTAATTCAACATTAGTTGAAATAGAATTAAATTGTTCAAGATTAATATTGCCTGAACCATTTAAAAAACAATGAATCGAATTTATTTTATCAGATTCACCTTTACTTTCAAAAGTACCTTCGCCATTTAATTCAACTACAAGATGTTTCACGTGTTTTATGTTCTCCAACAAAAAATTTGCGGAACCATTATTTTTAAAATGCAAACGATCTTCATTTTCCCATGAATTGATTTTAAAACTTCCTGTACCATTCATCAAAATGAATTGTATCGCAGGAACATAAATTTTAATACAAAGATCAGTTTTATGAGTAATATACTTTTTAAACTTAATTGTCATTTTACTATTTGATACTCTTATATCAATTAAATCCAAAATATTTTTAAATCCGTCAATAGAAACTAGCAGAGAATCGCTTTGAATCAAATGTATGTTTGAATTCAAGTCAACCTCAAGAAAACGAAACATATCTACGTAAACATTTTTACTAATTCTTTCACCCTCAGGTTCGATAACTTCATATCCCAGATTGCTTCGATTCGATTTTTTTTCTAATCCACAAGTGCTTAGAAAAATTAACAAACAAATAAAAAAGATAGAATTGTGCATAAAAATTAATTAAATCCCCAATTTAAGATTATCTAATAAAATAGGAGCTTTAATAAAAAACCCAGGAGCATAAATATTTGACTTATTAATTCTTCTATATCTCATATCAAAACCAGTAAAGAAAGCTGCCCAAATGGAAGATTGAAAACCGATCACAGGATCATTTTCAGAAAATTCCACGACCGGCCCAACGGATAAGCCTAAAAGTGCTCCTGTTTGTAACTCTGAATAAACTCTAACTTTTTTTCTTTCAAATTCTATCCCTAAATCGACACTTAGCGGCAAAGGTAATTCCATATTAACCAACCATGCTGAAGCTTCTAAAGAGAAACTAAACCGATTTACTTCTCTTCCTATGTTATAATGAACCATTGGTCCAACAAAAAAAACAGGATCTAAATTCGATTGAGCAATAGTTAAATTTGATAATAATATAATAATTAATGATTTAATTTTAAACATATCAACTTGCATTTAACACAAAAATACAACAAAATACAAATACGATATCGGCTCGAATTGGAAATACATGATTATCTTTTAACTTTGTGATTTGAAATTGAATCATGAATCTTTCAGCATACTTAAAACATCCTGTTTTTAAAGTGATTTCACAAATTTGTGAAGAAAAACAGTTAGAAGCATTTGTTATAGGTGGTTTCGTAAGAGATTTAATTCTTAAAAGACCTTCCAAAGATATTGATATTGTTGTTGTTGGTAATGGAATCGAATTAGCAGAAGCCAGTGCGAAAGTCTTACGAGTAAAACAGGTATCTATTTTTAAAAATTATGGTACTGCACATTTTAGATATAAAGATTTAGATGTAGAATTTGTAGGAGCAAGAAAAGAATCTTACCATCAAGACTCTCGTAACCCCTCTGTAAAATCAGGATCTTTACAAGATGATCAGCTTCGAAGAGATTTTACAATCAACGCTCTTGCTATTAGTCTTCAAAAGTTAAATTTTGGTGAATTAATTGACCCCTTTGATGGTATTCAGGATCTGAAAAATGGAATAATCAAAACACCATTAGACCCTATTCAAACTTACATTGATGACCCTCTAAGAATGTTAAGAGCAATTCGTTTTGCAACGCAGTTAAATTTCAAAATCGAATTTAAAAGTCTAGAAGCTATTTTAAATAATTCAACAAGGATAAAAATAATCACTCAAGAAAGAATCACAGATGAATTAAATAAAATCATTTTATCAAATGAACCTTCAAGAGGATTTAAACTATTAGAAAGCACTAAACTTTTACATCATTTTTTTCCAGAAATGATTGCATTAAAAGGCATTGAAACAATCAATGGAAAATCCCATAAAGATAATTTTTACCATACATTAGAAGTTTTAGACAACATTTCCCAAAATACAAACAATTTATGGTTGCGATGGTCAGCAATCATGCATGATATAGCTAAACCAAACACCAAACGTTTTGAGCCAGATCATGGCTGGACCTTTCATGGTCATGAAGACCTAGGAGCTCGCTTTGTACCAAGAATTTTCAAAAGATTGAAATTACCTCTAGACCATAAGATGAAGTATGTCCAAAAATTGGTTAGACTTCATTTGAGACCAATAGCATTAGTCAAAGGTAATGTAACAGACTCTGCAATAAGAAGATTATTATTTGAAGCGGGAGATGATATAGATGATTTGATGACCTTATGTAATGCAGATGTCACTTCAAAAAACGAATTCAAAGTATTAAAATTCAAAAAAAACTTTGAATTAGTTTCTCGAAAGTTAAATGATGTTGAAGCTAAAGATAAAATAAGAAACTTTCAGCCACCTGTTACTGGTGAAATTATTATGAAAACGTTTAATATTGGTCCCTGTGCTGAGATTGGAAATATTAAAATGAAAATTAAAGACGCTATTCTAGAGGGTACTATTGAAAATGATTACGATCAGGCATTCAAATATATGCTTGAAATCGCAAAAGAAATAGGGTTATCAAAATAAAATCATTAATTTTAAACAAAACAAATCCTTTTTATATGGGAGCATTAAAATTTAGAGTTTTACTTGATTCTGAAAAAGATAAAGAAATTTTCAGGGATATACTCATAGATGAAAATGATAATTTCGAAAGTCTTTTTCAATCAATTATGAAATCATTTCAATTTCAAGGAGAAGAAATGGCTTCATTCTATGTATCTAATGATAATTGGGATAAAGGGCACGAAATTAGTTTAGTCGATATTAATTATGGAGATGAAGCTATCGATGAAAAAGCTTCTGTAATGTCTCAAGCAATTATAAATGACTTTATTGAAGCAAACGATCAAAAACTAATTTTGGTTTATGATTTCATGAGAATGTGGATTTTTCTTATAGAACTTGTAGAAAAAGTAGACAAAAAAGTTTCAATACCTGAAGTTGCTTTATCAGTTGGTATGGCCCCACCAGAAGATTCTAAAAACCCAAATTTTGAAGAAGAAAACCAAACTTTTGATGAAGATGAATTCGATGAAGACGATGAATTTGGATTCAATGAATACGAAGATGGCTACGACTCTGATGATTACTCAAATTATGACGATTATTAAATGATGACTGAACAAAAATTTGGCGATCCTGTTGGGAAAGCAATCTTGGATTTTGCAAAAACAAAAAAACCAGACGATATTATCGTTAGCTCTGATATTTGTGAAGATGATATTATTCCAATTGAGGTTTTGTTTCGTAATGAAGACGAAATGCCTGAATTAGAAATTGTAGCATTGAACGAAGCAAGTGGTAAAATATTGGATGTTGGTGCCGGTGCCGGTGCTCATGTTTCTTTTTTGAAAAATTTAGGTAAAGACGTAACAGCAATTGATATTTCTGAAGGAGCTGTTGAATTTATGTTAAGTCAGGGTTTAAATGCTAAAAAAGAAAATTTCTATAATTTAAAAAATGAAAAATATGACACCATTTTGATGTTGATGAATGGTATTGGAATTGCAGGAAAACTTTCAAATTTAGAAAACACATTAAATCATGCTAAAAATCTTCTTAATAAAGGAGGTCGTTTATTGTGTGATTCCTCAGATATTAAATACTTATATGAAGATGAAGATGGCTCTATGTGGGTCAACCTTAATACTGAGTATTATGGTAATTTTCGTTTTCAAATGAAATATAAAAAAGAAAAAGGTCCTTGGTTTGATTGGTTGTATGTAGATTTTGACTCCCTTTTTACTGCAGCAAATAATGTAGGTTTGAAATGTAGAAGAATTTATGACAACGAAGACCACTATCTTGCTGAACTAACAAGAATAGATTAAAATATGATAAAACAATCAATCATTCTGTCAATTATATTACTTATACTGATTGTTTTAGCATTTTCTTTCAAAAAAAAACCAAAACAAAATCTTCTTTGGGAAATATCTTCTCCACTTACAAATGAAAAATCATACCTTTTTGGAACCATACATCTTATTGAAAAAGAATTTTTTCAATTCCCAGATTTCTTAAAAGAAAAAATCAATCAATCAACAAATATCATTTTTGAAACTCCATACCCAAATTCAACGAATATTCGTTCTTTAATGCTGATTCCAAATAATGAGAATATATTTTCATACTTAAATGAAAATGAAAAAAATAAAATTCTAATATGGTCTGCAGAAAATTTGAAAATGGATGAAAATGAATTTTTAGAAAATTATGGAAATTTCAAACCGTTTGTTCTATTTCAAACAATTACCCAACTCCCCTTTTTAGACAAGTCAGTTTCTTACGAACAAGAAATTTATAAAATTGTAAAGAACAGCTCAAAAAAAATTGAGGGATTAGAAACTGTTGAAGAACAAATCGAACTTTTAGATAAAATCCCATTAGAAATTCAAAAAAGACAACTGTTTTTTTCAATAGACTCAACTATTATGAATCAAAAAATTTTAAGAGAA
>JBKCEW010000052.1:0-15402 GCA_046304235.1 Crocinitomicaceae bacterium
TGATAAGTATGAACTACTACAGGAACATTACAAGCAAAAGCTGCCTTTCTTCCTAAAGCACCTGCTTTTGAAGCATGGGTGTGAACAATATCTGGTTTAAATTCTTCAATTATTGCTTTGATTTTTTTGTATGCTTGTCTATCAGAATTAAGATTAGGTATTCTTTTTAATTCTTTAATTAACATGGGTTCAACACCATATGCTTTCGGAATATGAAAAGAGTCGGATTCTCCATCTTCAGGTAATCCGCCAATCAAAAGAGTCTCAAAATCATCACTCAAAAAACGTGTTAAGAAAGTAGCATTGTAGGTGGGACCTCCAAGATTAAACCTATTGATAATACGTAATACTTTTGGCATTATTCCGAATTGAAACTAATCCACAAAATTAATTTTTTATATTGAAAGAAACTAGTTAACTTTTATAACTATTTTTATGTTGACAACTTATTACTTTTCAATGTTTTCTATTAAAATTTAATTTGATTTTTGTGTTTTAAAAGAAAAATGATGCGATTTTTAAGTGTTTTAATTATAGTTTTTTGTTATACAAATGTTTACAGTCAAATAAAACTTGATAGTGTGTTTTCTGATTTTAAAAAAGATAAATCATTACATTTCGCATCAATTAGTTTTCTGGTTAAAGATTTGATTACTGATTCTACTTATTTTGCTTTTAATGATTCAAGTTCAATTGTCTCAGCTTCTACTGTTAAGCTTTTTTCAACTGCTTCTGCAATAGAGATTCTAGGCAAAGATTATAAGCCTAAAACCACTTTTTACGTAGATAAATTACCCGATACTTCAGGTGTTGTATTTGGTGATTTATATATTAAAGGAGGGGCTGATATTTCTTTTGCTAGCCAATATTTTTCTGCTAATGATTCTTTATTCAAACAAGTTGATAAAGTTGCAGATACAATTTATAAGTTAGGTATTAGAGTAATTAGAGGTAATTTAATTGGAGATGGAAGTGCTTTTGGTTATCAAGGAGCACCTGATGGTTGGGCTTGGGAAGATCTTGGTAATTATTATGGTGCATTTCCTTCTGGATTATCTATTTATGATAATGTATTAAAATTTCAATTTTATGTAGGCGCACCAAAAACAAAACCTATATTATTATCCACTTTTCCGTTGATACCGAATTTAACACTTAGAAATTCGCTTTATTCTGCTTATGGAGTTGGAGATAACTCATGGATCTATGGAGGTCCTTATTCGTACGAAAGATCGATTAGAGGTTCATTAGGGGCTTATAATAAAGCATTCATTGTAAAAGGAAGTCTTCCAGATCCCGAAATGCAGTTTCTACAAGCAATAAAAGACGCTTTTTCGAAAAGAGGGATTATATTAGAAGGTAATTTACTAGGAGTTAGAACTTTAACAGATACTGTCAAATTAGAATATACTAATAAGAAAAATATTTATACACATCTAGGAGCTACTGTAAAAGAGGTGGCATACTGGACAAATTTGAAAAGTATTAATGTTTTTGCTGAAACGTTAAATGCATGGATTGGATATGAAAAAACAGGTCTAGGAACAACAGAAAATGGCGTAAAATCGATTCAGGATTATTGGAAAGGTAAAATAAATACTGACGGGATGAATTTAACTGATGGAAGTGGTTTGTCACGTTCAAATAGTGTTACTGCTAGGAATTTTTGTTCATTGCTTAAGTATATGTATTTTTCAAGAAATCAAGAGGCATTTTTGAGTACACTACCTGTTACTGGCCAATCAGGTACGTTAGCTTATTTCTGTAAAGGTCAATGTTCTGAAGGCAAAATCCAAGCCAAAAGTGGTACAATGAAGCGTGTTAAATCTTATGCAGGGTATGTTTCAACAACTAGTGGTAAAAAATTAACTTTTGCATTAATTGTAAATAATTATAACTGTAGTAATACAGCAATTATGAAGAAAATGGAGTCTTTAATGAATGCAATGTATTTACAGTAATTCAAATTCGATTATTTCTTTCCAAAAATCAGTTATACTTTGTCCTTTATAGTTTAACATTCTAGGTACTATACTTGCAGGTGAAAACCCAGGAGTTGTGTTCACTTCTATAACAAATGGTTCATTATTTACTAGCATAAAATCGATTCTAGCTACCGATCTTAAATTTAGTAAGTTATAAATGTTTTTAGTTAAAGCTTCCACTTTTATCACTTCGTTTTGTGAAATACGTGCTGGTATAATTTCTTCTGATTTACCGTGGTATTTAGCTTCAAAATCGAAAAAATCATTTTCACTAACGATTTCAGTTATCGGTAAAGTTTGAATACCATTTTTTGATTGATAAGCACCGCAAGTTACTTCAGTCCCTCTCAAAAAAGATTCAATAACAACTGTTTTGCCTTCTTTAAAAGCTTTTTCAAGTGCAGGTTTAAGCTCTTCTTTAGTCTTAACTTTTGAAATTCCGTAAGAAGAACCAGAATCAGAAGGTTTTACGAAACATGGTAAACCAAGCGATTCAATGATTTCATTTTCGTTAATTTCTGAATGATTTGTTAGTAAAGTTGATTTTGCTACAGGAATATCGAAACTTTTTAAAAATTGATTACAATACCATTTATCAAAAGATAGCGCTGATGCCAATGCACCAGAATTGATACAAGGTATTCCTTTCATTTCAAATAATGCTTGAATTTTACCGTTTTCACCTGGATTACCATGAATATAGATAATTCCAGCATCTAAAATTAGTTCCTCGTTATTAAAAGTAAAAGACAGTGTCCAAGGGTTGAATTCTAGGTCTTCATTTTTATACTTTGCTGTCCATTTGTCTTTTTCAACTAGAATTAAAAAAGTATTATAATCCGATGGGAAGTTATTAAGAATAGTAGTTGCGCTTTTTACAGATATTTCAAATTCAGACGAATACCCTCCACAAAGAATGCCTATTTTTTTCATAGTCTATTTTTTTACTAAATTAATTATCCTTATGTTTTGTTCTATTTTTCTTTTTGAAAGTTTTAAGCACTTCTTTTTTAAAAAAATTGATTTTAAGATTTCTTATATTTGTTCACACTAATTAATTTCGAATGAGTAGATTTAGTAATATAAAGGAGTTTATTAAAACCAAACACTTTGTCAAACAAATAGGTTTGATTATTTTAACTTATCTTATAATTGTTGGTGGTACTCTATTATACCTTGATATTCGTACTCACCACGGTGAAAAAATTGCAGTACCTAATCTAATTGGAAAACATTCTGATAATATAGAAGAACTACTTGATGACTCTGGCTTGGATTACATCATTATTGATTCAATATATCGCCCTGAATTACCTGCTGGAACTATTGTTAAACAGATACCTGAGGCCACATCAAGAACCAAAGTATTCGTTAAAAGTTCTAGAATTTTAGAGATAAGTTTGTCAAAAAAAATAAGATATGTTGTCATTCCTGACTTGATGCATAAATCAAAAAGATATGCAGAAAGTATTTTAAAAAATAGAGGTTTGAAATTTAGATTAAAATATACTATTAGTCCAAATGATATTGATGCAGTAGTATCTCAAAGATATAATGGTCGTAAAGCTGTTGAAGGTTTAAAAGTACCTTTTGGCTCTGTGATTGATCTTATTGTAGGTAAAGCATCAAAAGATGAACCTTTTGAGGTTCCTGATCTATATGGTTTGACTTTAGCACAAGCTGATTCTGCTACAATAGATTTACCTTCTGTGAGTTTAATAATCGGTGAATGTATTGGTTGTAAAACCAAACGAGATAGTTTATCTGCTAGAGTAACAGGTCAAACACCCGAATATTTTGAGGGAAATACAAGGCCTCCAGGTTCTGATATCGTCATTTTCCTAGATAAAAATTTCAAAGATAATCGTGAAGCTAAAGAAGAGGATGAAGAATAATAAAAGATCATTTTTTTCGTTTACTCAAAACATGAAGGTCAAATTATTACTCTTATTTATCATATTTTCAATATGTACATTTTCTCAAGAAGAAGTAATACTGCCTTTATCGAAAACAGGAAAACATGCCTTTAATAAAAGAGCTTCGAATGATACTGTATTTGTATTTATATCTGACACTTTGTTTCTTCCTCTAGTAGACGATTTTTCACAGGATCATTTTCAAAAATATGATTATAAAACTTCTGGTTTTAACGTGAAAAAAACTAAATTTTATAAATATGTTGGACAAAATTTACAAAATATTGATGTTAAGAGATTTTCGAGTGCCCCACCAAAAAAATACATTTATTTACCAAAGGAGAAGAAAGATTCAATTGTTGAAATTTCGATGACACCTTCAAAAATAAAAGAAGCAGATTTTTCAAAATATCCATATAACTATTTTGATAAAAATGTATATCTAAATTTTAGTGTATATGATACTCTTGATAATGGAAATGTTGTAGATACTGTTTGGTTTAAAAAACAGGATTTATTTCAGGATTCTTTGTTAGTTTTTGAAAATAAATTAGAAGACAAAAAAGCGTATTGGCTTGATTATAATGTGTATAGAAATATGCATTTTGCTGTTAACCCATGGACCCTCGGAGTCGCTACTTTTGATGGATTAAACGAGGATGGTTCTCCCTATTATATTAATACGAGTATAAGGGGCTATGGAGATTATTTAACATCTAAGCCAATAAATTTGGATGGATTGAAGTTAAAAGATTCCATTTATTTTAGTTTTCTCTTTCAGCCAAAAGGTTATGGTGATGCACCAGAGAATGTTAATGTCGGATCAACATCGAAACATGATTCTTTATGTTTACAATTCTACAATCCTACTTATGATAAATGGTTTTCTATATGGTCTAGTTCCATTAGCGAAATTCCAGAAATTCAAAATAAAGAGTTTGTATCATTCAAAAAGGTACATTTTAGAATAAAAGATTCGACTTTTCTAAAAAATAATTTTCAATTTCGATTTGTAAATTATGGTGATTTATCTGGTAGTTTAGATCATTTTCATTTAGATTATGTAAAATTTCGCAAAAATTCTGGTTATCAAGACACCTTATTCAAGGATTTTGCTTTTGTATACCCTGTAAATTCAATATTAAAAAAATATACTTCAGTTCCATGGACTCATTTTGTAAACTCTATCAAGAAACCAATTAGTGATTCTATCTCATTTTTTATTAGAAATGGAAGTAATGTTGATGAAAATAATGATCAATCAAATTATCTTAGACTTTATAAAAACGGTTCTATATTCAATGAATTTGAAGTATTAGGTCAAAAACTAACCAATGGACAAGTGAATTATTCAAAATTTTCTAATTATTTGTCCTACCATAATTTTAGTGATAAAATAAGTATTCCATTTCAAAACGAAGATTCGACTTCAATTACGATTAAAGCTACAATTAAAGCTTCTTATACCAATTTATCGGAGAATGATTCTTCAATATTTACTCAAAATTTTCAAGATTATTATGCTTTTGATGATGGTTCAGCTGAAGCGGCATATGGTTTGAAATCTTCTCAAGCTTCTGTAGCATATAAGATTAATACTCTGTTACCAGATTCATTGATTGGTGCTTATATGTTCTTTTCTCCGTCAGTAAACGATAAGTCAAAGAAGGAGTTTGCACTTACCGTTTGGAAAGACAACAATGGGATTCCCGGGGAAATTATATATGAAGATGATGATTTTTCTCTTCACAATCCTATTTATGGTAAGTCAAGAGATCAATTTATGCCATATTATTTCAAGGATTTTAAACGATTTTGGGCAGATACTACTTTTTTTATAGGATTCCGTCAAATAGATAAAGATTATTTGAATATAGGGTTTGATAGAAATACGAAAAATGTATTTAGAATCTTTTATTCAATCGATAAAATAAATTGGAGTAAATCTCAAGTTGATTCAATAGGATCATTGATGATTAGACCTATTTTTCTGAGCAATCTTAATAAAAAAGTTTCGATTGATCAAATGGAGGAAAAATCTCGATTTTTGGTCTATCCAAATCCAGTAAATGGAACACTATTCATTAACTCAAATGAAGATCATTTTAAAATTACCGACATTCAAGGGAGGCTAATAACTACTTTTGTCAATAACCCAAACGGAATAAATATTTCCTCTATAAGCACAGGTGTTTATTTTGTTACAGCTATTAAGTCTGGAGAATCTCAAAAAATAATAATCGAATAATGGAGCAGTTGCAATTGGAAAGTTGGGAAGAGGAAGATTTTAATTCCGGTGAAGAATTATTTGAACATCATAAGTTTTTTGTAGATAAAGGCCAAGAAATGGTTCGCATCGATAAATTTTTGATGGATAAAATTGCAAATACTTCTAGAAATAAAATACAAATTGCTGCTAAAAACGGCAATATATTAGTCAATAAAAAAGAGGTAAAATCAAATTATAAAGTAAAACCTTCGGATGAGATATCGGTTGTTTTTCCTTATCCTGTTAGGGAAATTGAATTAATACCACAAGATATACCATTAGAAATAGTTTTTGAGGACGAACACTTAATTGTAATTAATAAACCCTCAAATATGGTAGTTCACCCTGGGTATGGTAATTACAAAGGGACTCTAGTGAACGCATTAGTGTATCATTTTGATAATCTGCCTGTACGCAATAATGAGTTCTATGGTCGTCCAGGTTTAGTTCATAGGTTGGATAAACATACAACAGGTATTATGGTTGTTGCAAAAACAGAATTTGCATTGACGCATCTAGCTAAACAATTCTATGATCGAACAACTGATAGAAGATATCAAGCATTGGTTTGGGGGAATATTGAACATGATACAGGCACAATCATTGGAAATATTGGAAGATCATTGAAAAATAGGAAATTGATGACTGTTTTTCCGGATGGTGATTTTGGAAAACATGCTGTCACTCATTACACTGTTTTACAAAGATTTGGATTGGTTACTTTGGTAGAATGTAAATTAGAAACTGGAAGAACACACCAAATTCGTGCACATATGAGATATCTCGGACACCCTTTATTTAATGATATAGAATATGGTGGTGATCAAATAGTTAGAGGGACTAATAATACTAAATACAAACAATTTATTGATAACTGTTTTCAGTTGATACCGGGACAAGCTTTACATGCTAAAACATTAGGATTTAATCATCCCATGACAGGAGAAAGATTGTTTTTTGATTCAGAGTTACCAAAAGGATACCAGGATATATTAACAAAATGGGTGAATTATACTTCTAATTTCTATGAAAATAACTTTACTTTCTAATAGAATTGTTGTGCCTAGTTGTGTTTTAATTTAAATATTTTTACCTTCATACCCTTATACATATTCAATTGTAAAATATGAAAATGAAAATTTCTATATTGTTGGTTTTCTTAAGTTTTGTTTTATTTAAATCAAGCGCTCAAGAACCAAAAGAAATTAGAAAAGCAAATAAATATTACAATAATGAAAATTATTGTGAGGCTTCTAAATATACTATTGATGCCTTTGAAAAAGTTAATCCAAAAAGTAGAAAAGCAGTTGAGCGTAAAGGTGAAATGGCCTTTAAAACAGGGGAGTGTTTTCGAAAAATGGAGGATTTTAAAGGTGCAATAGAGTGGTATCAAAAAGCAATTCTTTTAAATTATCAAAAGTTTAACCCTGAAGTGCTTTTTTATTTTGCAGAAATGATTAGGTATCTTGGAGATCATAAACTTGCATTAGATAACTACAATGCATATAAATTATTAGCTCCCAAAGATTCTAGGGCAGATGCTGGTATTCAAGCTTGTAAAAAGTCTGCTGAGTTTGCTGCTTCTAAATCAAATCACTTAATTTCAAATATTTCTATTTTAAATAAAGAGGGGTTTGATATGTCTCCCATTTTTGGTGATAAAAAGAAATCCTCCGTTGTGTTTAGTTCAGATAGAACGAGTCCAAATAATGGAGATATTGACCCTAGAACTTGTGGAGGACATATGGATCTTTGGATATCTCAACAAGATAAAAAAGGTAATTGGGGAGAGCCACAAATACTAGGTGGTGAAAAAATCAATACTGAAAACAACGAGGGTACTGTATGTTTTGATGGAAAGTTTAAAAAAATGTTTTTTACAAGATGTCCATTTGAAAAAAATAAAAATTTAGGTTGTGAAATTTGGATGTCAGATTCAAAAGGCAAAGACTGGGGAGAACCTGTTAAAGTATTAGTTAAAACATCAGATTCAATCTCTATAGGACACCCTTGTGTTACATTGGATGGTAATATGTTAATTTTTGTCTCAGATATGGCTGGAGGACAAGGAGGCTTAGATTTATGGTATTCAACTTATTCTAAAAAAGCAGATGTTTGGTCTCAACCAATGAATATGGGGCCTGAAATCAATACTGCTGGCAATGAAATGTTTCCTACATTTAATTCCTATGAAGACTTGTTTTTTGCTAGTGATGGTCACCCAGGCCTTGGTGGATTAGATATTTTTAGAGCGACTAAAAAAGATGGTAAATATCAATGGGAAACTCCTGTCAATATTGGTGCTCCAAGAAACTCAGAAGGAAATGATTTCAGTTTAATTGAAATTAATGATGCTGAGGGGTATTTCACTTCTGAACGTAAAGGAAATACGGGAGGAAATATGAAATCTGATTTGTATAAATATCAATTACCTCCCAATATGTTTGACTTAAAAGTTATTGTAAGTAAATTGGGATCAGTTGATAAGAAGCTGGGTAATATCAGGGTAATAATTACTGGTTCAGACAGTTCTAAAATAGAAGGTACAACAGATAGAAGAGGAAATGTGTTTTTTGATTTAAAACCAAATGGTGAAAGAATTATTAAAGAAAATACAGATTATTTGATAACAGCATATAAAGTAGGTTCTGAAAAAAATAAAAGCGAAACTCAATTTACAACACGTGGTTTAAGAAGAGATCAAAATTTTATTATTGATGTTCCTTTACTTATTCCTGAAGAAAAAATTAGAATACCTGAAGTTAGGTATGCTTTCGGAAAAGGGGAGTTATTACAAGATTCTACGATTAGTTCTAAAGATTCTTTAAATTTCGTATATGATGTTTTAATGAAATACCCTAAAATGATTTTAGAGTTAAGTTCTCATACAGATTCAAGAGGTGGTGATGAGTTGAATCTAATGCTTTCTAATAATAGAGCAAAAGAATGTATACGATATTTAGTAGAAGAAAAAGGAATTGATGTAAGAAGATTAATACCCGCAGGTAAAGGTGAAAAGGAACCAGTAAAATGGATTGATGAAAGAGGCAAATCGGTGCTATTAACTGAAAAATACATCAATCAGTTTAAAGACAAAGATCGTTTAAAATTTGAAAAATTACATGCATTAAATCGAAGAACAGAAGGTTTTGTAAGAGGGATGGATTTTGATCCAGATTTAGCTGAACAACGTCTTCTTCAACCAATTGATGATTTATCTAAAGCTTAAAAGGAGAAAATAGATAAGAAGAAGAAACAGTAGAAAAAGAAAGATAATTAGTAGTTGTAGCCGTTTGTCAAAACGGCTTTTTTATTACTCTTAATAATTCTATATTTCTAGCAATTTAGCAGTATAGAAAAGTTTTTTTAGGTAAAAAAGAGGGAAGTGTTTCTTTTATTTAAAAATAGTTTATGCTAAAGATTTTTTTAATTCGGCATGCTGATGCAGAAATCCATTCTTTTTCAGGTAAAGATATTGATAGAGTCCTATCTACAAAGGGAATAGCGCAATGTGCTGAATTGAAATGTAATATTGAAAATTATAATTGGCAAAATGTAGATTTTTATGTTTCTTCTAGTGAAAGGACTAAACAAACGTTTCAAATGATTTTTGAGGATAAAGTTTGCGCTTTTGATAATTCACTGTATTTAGTATCAGCTAAAAATCTTTTGAAATATATTAATAATTTGAATGCTACTAATTCAATGTGTATCATTGGTCATAACGAAGGAATCTCAGCGCTAGCTACACAATTAACGGGGCAACGTTTTTTAATGAATACAGCTTCTTTTCTAGAACTTCATTTTGATTTTGAATCAACAAGTTATATTTCTGCTGAAACAGCCTTTGTTGCAAATTTTATTTTTTAGTATAGGTATAAGAGATGCTTGTATTTGAGTCTGAAATATGCTGATTTGTTAGAAATTCTTTTTCATAATTTTTAAGTTGATGTTCTATATTTTCTCGTGGTATAAAACTTGGATTTTCTTTTGGTAATACATGTTCTTTTTCAACATATAAAAGAGCAAGTAAAACACCTGTTATCACTCCTCCTAAATGTCCTTGCCATGATACTTTTTCTTCAACTGGAAATATACCCCAAACTAAACTTCCATAAGTAAGTACAATAAGCATCGAAATAGCCTGGTATTTCAACTGTTTTTTAATTATTCCACTAACGAATAAAAATAGGATAAGCGAGTAGATGATACTGCTCATTCCAATATGGTAACTACCTTCATTTTCTGCAATGAGCCATGTCATAAAACCTGAGATAAACCAACTCAATAATAATATTTTATAGGCTATTTTAGGATAAAAAAAGAATAAAGTAATTAACGTTAAAAAAATGGGGATAGAATTATTTATTATATGATTAATATCTGTTTTTGAATGGAGTAGGGGGGAGAAAATTATTCCAAATACTCCTGATAATGTTCTTGGTAAAATACCCAAACGTGTAAGTTCAATGGGAGATACAAATTCACCCCAATAAACAATCCACATTAGTAATACTAATAAAAAAGGAATGATTATTACTTCGTAATTAATAGAAATTTTTGATTTCATTTTTTTGTTTACTCAATAATAATGCCTTTTTCTAAAACTGACAGAATGACTTAATACAAAAAAAGGGCTACTAAATTTAGTAACCCTTTAAAGTATTATAATTGAACTGTTATTTAACTTCTCCTCTTTTTCCAGCACATGTCCATGCAAACGAACTTGCTGCAAAAGTTGCACCAGTACCATCTGCAATTTTATCTAATTCAGTTTGAGCTGTTTTTAATGCGTCAGAACATGTAGTCGCACTTGTGTATGCTGTAACTTTATTGTCATTGTATTTGTTATTTGTAAATACTAATTTGCTGTTAAGGTAATTTGAAAAAGCATCTGTTTTACTAGCACAGTTTGTAGCAGCATCAAAAGACGCAGATACTTTTACTTGTTTCTTTAATCCATTAGCATAATCGAATGAAATGTTCTCTAATGTACCTTGAGCTTTTGATTTAATATCTGCTGCTGTACCTTCAGTACCTTCACCTCTGCAAATTCCATTTTTCAAAGTAAACATACCTGTGTTATATGTCACATTCTCAGGTCCATCTAACTCTAAACCTTCATCTGTTCCAATACCGTCTCCATGAACTACCATAAATCCATCAACTGTTCCAGAATAATTTTGATCTAAATCAATACCATCATCACCTTGGTAATAAACTAAGATGTTTTTACAATTTACAGTACCTCCAAAAAATTCTACACCATCATCTAATGTTGCATAAACTTCAATATTTTCTATTGTTGTTCCATTTCCAACACCACCAAGAGTTAATGCATTGATTTCATTTCCTTCGCCTATTAACGCTCCACCATGTCTGATAGAAACATATTTTAAACTTCCTGAATTATCATCTGCTTTATCTCCACCATAGCTACCATATGATTCAGAAGCAGGTATTCCTTCAATCTGAGCTTTAGTATCTCCAGTTGCTGCACTGATTGGTGCATTACCTAAAATAACTAAACCACCCCATTTTTGGTTATCTGTTTTCTGTAAGTTACTTCCGAATGTTTCACCTGTTTTGATATTATCTAACTCCGATGTGAAAATAATTGGTTTTTCAGCTGTTCCCTCTGCCATTAATTTCCCTCCTTGAGCTATAATTAAAGCTGAAGCTAACGAACCTGTTCCTTGCTTTCCTTTAATTATTGTACCTGGTTGAATTGTTAATGTAACACCTGTTGGTACAACAACTTTACCTCCTAAATAGTATACTGAATCAGCAGACCATGTTTCGTTTTTCGAGATTAAACCTGCTTTTGTTACTGATTTAGATCCAGTTGTCGTAACTGTTGTAGTTGGTGTTGTTGTTTCTTTTTCACATGACGTTAAAACAACAACAGTACCAAGTAATAAACTTGATAAAATTACTTTAAAAGTTTTTTTCTTCATTTTTCTGTTTTTTTTTTCAAATTTCAGATTTTCTTCAATAGCTGATGTTAGCATTAATTTACTTATAGGTTAATAATTGATTAATTGAAACGAGTTAAGGTTATGGAAATGTGAATTTGAATTCATATTCCCTTTACATCATAAAAAAGATAATTTTTAAAACACAGATATTCAGTTGAGTAATAAAAAAAGCTGTCATCATTATGACAGCTTTAATTAGAAAGGAAGTTGTTTTATAACTTTTAAAATGTATAATTGTATTTTAATGAAAATTGAATTCCTGGGTTGTAAGAAGAGTAAATTTCGTCTATGGAACCATATGATCTATAAAGTAAAGCTATTCTATCCTGTAAAATATTATTTATTGTAATAGTCATTTTTGATTTTTGTTTTTCACCAAATTTTCTAAACATATTTAGATTTAAACTATTAAATGGATCTGTATATACGTCAGGAACTCTTCCTGATGAAATAACTGTTAATTGTTCTCCTTGTATGTTATACGATAAAGAGATATTTGTTTCATTTTGCGGAATTTCGTAACTTATTGTTCCATTAATTGAATAAGGAGATTGTCCTGCCATAGGACGATATTTAGCTATTTCAGGTTGATCATTTCTTCTGTTTTTGTTTCTTAATTCGAGTTCGTTCTGACCCGTTTCATCAACAATTACAGATGTTAAATCTACTCTAGACGTTACGAATGATGCATTAACACTTAACTTAAAACGATTTAATATTTTATGTTTTTCAGCTTTTGCTAATGCTTTTTTGAATTCAATCTCTGTTCCTAAAATACTAGCATTACCAGAATTTCTTGGTTTAACATTATTTGGCGCTGTTGCAAATGATACAATCTCAATATGGCCTTCAAATTGTTTGTAAAATCCAGATACTGCAAATAATTCTAAATCTCCAATGTAAAATTCATATCTAGCATCAAAATTGGAAATTTTTGTCTGTTTTAAATCGATATTTCCATTATAAATTCTTTTTGTTATTGGGTCATAAATTTGTGCAATAGAAACTTCTTTAAATGAGGGTCTAGCAACCGAATTACCAGCGGCTAAACGTAAGTTCATTTTTTCATTTAATTTAAGGTTTAAGTTTAATGATGGTAAAATATTAAAATTCTCAAGTGTTTTTTGATTATTTAAAACAATTGATCCTGAGTTATTTTGTCCTGTATAATACATTTGAAAGTTTTCTAATCGAATTCCATAGGATAAGTTTAATCGTTCTTTTATCGGGTGAATCATTTGAATATAACCACCTACTGTATTTTGATTCGCTTTGTAATTATTTGTTGGCTCATAATTTCCTATTGTATATGTTCCTTGTCTTGTTGTTGCGTTCCAAATCTGATTTTCACTTAAAAACCAATTAGGATCAATTTCTATTTGGTTCAAGTTCTTTGGTCTATGTCTGTAAGCAAATACAGAAAAATCTCTACTCTTGTATGTTCCTGTTAAACCTACTTTCAGTTTCGTTTTATCTGTGAAAGAATGGATAACATCTGTTTTCAATGAGTTTGTTATTTCATCTAATTCTCTCCAAAAACGATCTATACCAGCTCCATTACCTGTACTTAAAGTGGTATCACCATCTGTAATTGATATTTTTGTTTCTCTGAAGTCTGGTTCATACACATTTGATAATGAAAAAGCATTTCCCCATGTTATACTCGTCTTTCCAATCTCGTGCGTACCAGTTAAAATCGCTGTACTTAGTCTTTTACTTGCGTAACTAATAATATCTTCATCAAGTATAGAAATGTTATTAATATAATCTTGACTTTTTCTTTTCATTGATGTCGATTCACCATTCTGTAAGTGTAATAAAGTTAGATCAAACATATTTTTTTTGAAAGCAATAGACCCCGAAGCTAATAAATTCCAGTTAACATTATTTTTCCCTACATTTCCAATTCGAGAAGACCATTTTTCTAGTTCATTAACTTCACTTTTTTCATTTTTTAGAAATTCATTTGTTTCAAATTTATCGTAGTAAATATTATCATTTGAATAACTTAATGATGTGTAGTATCCTGTTGTTAAATTTTCTTTTTTCGAGAATTTATTACCATGATTAATAGAAAATGATCCATTTGGCATACTCGTAGTGTTTCTAGTTCCAAGTTCACTGTTAAAGGATTTTGTAACTTTCTCTAAGATTGGGTCAGCTAATACTTCATCAGGTATATTCATGTTGGAAATTTTAATGCCATCAACAGAAGGTAAACTTCTTTGTCCGTTATCAAAGCCTAACCAATCTGTTTTACT
This sequence comes from Crocinitomicaceae bacterium, assembly GCA_046304235.1. Taxonomy (GTDB): domain Bacteria; phylum Bacteroidota; class Bacteroidia; order Flavobacteriales_D; family Crocinitomicaceae; genus CANHVK01. The sequence continues at coordinate 14,410 of JBKCEW010000052.1, forward strand.
ATGAGAATAACTTAAAAAGTTATTATTAAAATGCATTGACGGATTAAAGTCTAAACCTAATCCAATTTCTGTTGTCTTTTTTGATGGGAATTTTTTTGTAGTAATTCCAACCAAACCACCAGTAAAATCACCGTAAAGATCTGATGACATTGTCTTGTAAACATTTAGGTTGTCTATGATAGATGTAGGGAAAATATCTAATGGGATGGCGTTAACGTCAGGATCTAAGCCAGGTATTACTAAACCATTTAAAGTCGTTTGTGTATAACGATCACCTAAACCTCTTACATAAATATATTTACCATTTTGAATTGTTACTCCTGTAATTCTTTTAGCGGCACCTGAAACATCACTATCTCCCGCTTTCTTAATGGATTGGGCTGATACTCCATCGGTAACTGTTACTGCATTTTTTCTTTCAAGCAACATTCTTTTGTCTGTGCTCCCTTTGTTCGGATCATTTCCTTTAATTACAATTAATTTTCCTTGTATAACTTTTTTCTCAATGAAAACTTCCAATGAAACATCTTGATTGTTCAAGCTAATAGTGTCGTTTTTCAGCTCATACATGGGATATTTATATACTAGTGTATACTTACCATTTGGAATATTCTCAAAACTGAATTTACCATCTAAATCTGTCTTTGCAATTTTCTTGATTGTATCTAGTTTAATCACTACACCTGGCAAAGTTTCTTTGTTATCAAAGTCTTTGATTATACCTTTAATTGTGTTTTGGGAAAAAATTACAATCGAAATTAAATTGAAAACAGAAAGAATAATAACTTTTTTCATACTTTATTTTTATGAAATGCAAAGTTTAATATTCTTGAATTTTTGGACCCTACTTCTGTATTAAACCTATGTTAATTTAAATTAACAATCCTTAACTTAAAGGTAATTTTATGTTTAATTTATGTTAGCGTAGAGCATTTTGATTTCATCAAGAAAATCAAGGTTTTTTTCGATAAAATTACCAACTATGATTATATT
>JBKCEW010000053.1:0-2528 GCA_046304235.1 Crocinitomicaceae bacterium
ATATAAAGATTTAAGATTTTATTATTTCACATACAATATAAAACCAAACCACTTTAAAATTTAATGTCTAAGATTTAGACACCAGTAATTCATTTTTAAACTATTTTTATTATGAAAACACATAGAACTATGCCCAAAAAAAAAATACTCCATTCAATCAAAGCACCTGTAAGCAGAAGTATGGGGCCAAATGTGAAACAAGTCATCCCAAGTGGTGTGGAAAATCTAGACCCTTTTGTGTTTTTTGATCATTTTGGTCTTTTTGAAAAAACATCGAATTTTCAAGGTGTACCGCCTCATCCTCACGCTGGAATTGCAACCATAACCTATTTAATAGAAGGAAGTAATCGCCATATAGATAGTTACGGACATGATGCGATGGTAGAAAAAGGAGATTTAGCTTGGATGCGCGCAGGAAAAGGGATTGTACATGCAGAAGGGATTAACGACCCTAACAATCCTTCCAAAATTATTCACGGATTACAATTATGGATTTCCCTACCTGCGAAAGATAAATTTATCGAACCAGACTTTTTTCATTATAAAAGCGATGAATTACCTCAATTAACTATTGAAAATGCGCAGATTAAAATCCTGGTAGGCGAACTTTTCAATCATACTTCACCCGTAGTAAGTTTGTCGCCTGCTTATATTTATGAAATCAAACAAGAAGCGAATAGCAGTATTGAAATCCCCATAAAAAAAGGATATAATTCAGGAATATACCTAATCGAAGGTGAAATAGAAACGGATGCAAAAACACTTACCTCCAGTTCTATTGCCAAATTTGAAACAGAGGGAGATATTATCAATATCAATGCTCAAACACAAGCGCATTATTTTGTTATAGGAGGCGAACCATTAAACGAACCCATTGTAGCTTATGCTTCTTTTGTAATGAATTCAAAAGCGCAAATCCAACAGGTGATAGATGCTTATCATAAGGGTGAAATGGGAGAAATTTAGTCTGAATTATTTTTCAACTTCGTTCGAAAGAAGAATTTGAAGAAAACAAAATCGAAATCAAACAAAGATCCTTCAATTATTGTTTTAAAAAAGTTTTTACATCAAGAGAAACAAATTACTTTTACAAAAATAAGAACCATGAAAACAGCATTAATTACTGGGGCTTCCAGCGGAATAGGATTAGAACTAGCTAAAATACACGCATCAAAAGGAGGTGATTTAGTTATAGTTGCACGAAATAAAACAAAGTTAGAAGATTTAAAAACTGAACTAGAAAACAAATACAATATAGCAGTTCTTGTAATTGAAAAAGATTTAGCTATTCCCAATGCGGCTATTAAAGTATTTAATGAAACGGAAGAAAAAGAGATTCAAATAGATTTTCTAATCAACAATGCAGGCTTTGGTTTGTATGGTAAATTTGAATCAACAGATTGGTTAGCAGAGAATAATATGATACAAGTAAATATTACTGCACTCACACAATTTACTAAACTTTATCTTCCTGGTATGATTGCTCGTAAAACTGGGAAAATAATGAATGTAGCCTCTACAGCTGCGTTTGTTCCTGGTCCAACAATGGCTGTATATTGTGCAACAAAACCATATGTACTTAGTTTTTCGGAAGCATTAAATAACGAAGTTAGCAAATACGGTATTTCCATTACAGCTTTATGTCCTGGGGCTACTGCTAGTGGTTTTAGCCTTGCCGCAAATGCTGATAAAAGTGCTTTATTTTCAAAATCAAAATTAGCAACATCTGAAGATGTTGCTCTATTTGGTTATGACGCTATGCTAAAAGGTAAACAAGTAGTAATTCATGGTTTTCTAAATAAATTTCTTGCATTCATCGTACGATTTACTCCACGTAGTTTGGTAGTAAAGATTAGTAGAAAAGTGATTGACAAGTAACCAAAACAACAATTGAATTACAGCCAAAACACATGAATAAATTGCATTTTGGCTGCTATTCAAATTAAAAAATTAAATTAAAAAAACTAAAAAACAAATGAATATAAAAAATAAATCAATCAAATAGAATATTCATTTTTAGCGATTTAGAAACTAAACCAGTCGCGTGAGTTCCGGTGATGCCATACGTTGATAACATAATCGTATAAACTGCTTTTTTAGTCTTGGTTCGTCTTTTATATTCATTTTCTTTCGTTCTTAGTTTTTGAGCGTAAGATTCGTCCAAATAAAAAACATCATTGTAAAACTTAATTTCACAAAGCATAACAACATTATCATTACGATCTATAACTAAATCAATTTGCGCTTGTTGATTGTTCCAACTAAAATTAACCGAATCTATTTGATCGCATTGAAGCGCTTTTTTACACTTGTAACATGCTTATAACAAATCATTTCAAAAGCATAACCAGCCCATAAAGTATATTTACTATTCGTATATAATTGAGTCCATGAATTTCCTTTATTAGTTGCTATAAACTGTAAATGAAACAAACAAAACTCATCAAAATGCGGTAACGGGTCGTGTTTTTATTTTTTTGTTAAGGTTTGTATTGTTGAAAAAAACCGGAGTGTATTATTTATGTTTG
>JBKCEW010000054.1:0-19877 GCA_046304235.1 Crocinitomicaceae bacterium
ATATTTATAGATTTTTCTTGTAAAATCGTTTTGAATAAATGGATATCAACGTAACGAATAGGATTAAGAACTTCATTACTTAGAAACTTAATTAAGTCTAAATCTTCTTTTGAGATGATTTCGATATTTTCTTTTTGTGAAAGTAAAAAGCAATAATAAGAGTCATAATTTTGGATATACTGATATGGATCTCTTTCACCGTGATTAATAAAATCAATCATGGTAGGAATACGACCAATTTTACCTTTTAATAGTTTGTATTCATCTACTAATTTCCTTTTCTCTTGTAGTTTTCCTGTATCGATTGAATGAAAAATCTTCTCTTTGATAATTCTGCTAAAATGAATAGTTGAGGCTCCAACAATCGCTTTTTCAGGTCTGTTTACTAATTTTCTTAAGTTTTCCTTAGAATAGGTTTTATCTCCAAACAATGCGATAGGCACTAGAAAATTATTTTGATAATTTCCAATGAAATCAATAACAGTTAAATAGGATTTCCCTTCACGTATACGAAGTCCACGACCAAGTTGCTGAACAAAAATAATTGCAGATTGTGTTGGTCTTAACATCACAATTTGATTCAAGCGTGGAATATCAATTCCCTCATTAAAAATATCGACAGAAAAGATATAATCTAATTTTATTTCTAGATCATCCGTTTCGAGTAAGTCAATAGCTCTTGAACGTTCGTCTTCAGTAGAATTTCCAGATAAAGCTATTGTTTTATAACCTCGTTGGTTGAATTCATGGGATAGAAATGCGCTTTCTTCGTTTTTACTGCAGAACACTAATCCTCTGGTTATACCGTCATCTGTTCCAAATTTTTGAAGATTTTCTAGAATATGATTGACTCTTTCAGTGCGGTTTAAATCTTGAATAGATGTGTTATCATCCACAAGTTGACCATTCACTTCAATATCAGTAATTCCAAAATAATGAAAGGGTACTAACATTTCTTGAGCTAATGCGTCATGTAATCGAATTTCATAAGCGATATTGTAATCAAAAAGTTGAAAAACATCTAAGCCATCAGTTCTCTCAGGTGTGGCTGTCATTCCCAATAAAAATTTAGGAGTGAAATGATTTAATATTTTTTGATAACTAGTTGCACTGGCCCGATGAGTTTCATCGATAATGATATAATCAAAATGTGTTTTTTCAAATGCATGTAAGTGTTCATCCCTGCTAAAGGTTTGAATAGTCGAAAAGATGAAATCAACATTAGTATTGTTATTGCCTGATGTGTATAAGCTCATTTTGACAGTTTCATCCATAAATGAAATTGATTGAAATGTCTCCATAGCTTTTTGAGCAATGTTTTTTCGATGAACTAAAAATAATAATTTTTTTGGTTTGAATTTTAGAACATCAAATGCAGATAAGTAAGTTTTGCCTGTTCCGGTTGCTGAAACTAATAGAGCTTTATTTTTCCCTAAATTTCTTAAATGAATAAGATTGTTTAATGCTTCTTGCTGCATTTTATTGGGAGAAATTGTGTTAGATATTTTGTTTTTTAACAATTCCTTTCTTAATCCACTTCTAAGTCTTTTTTCAGAATTATGGATAAATGAATATTTTACAAGATAATCTTCATCAACAGTAAAAGCGGAATAAAAAACCTTATCAAATTCAGTTAATGTGTTTTTAAAAAGTTCACTGTCCTTATGTGCTGTAACTTTTAAATTCCATTCTTTATTCTTGGTTAACGCACCTTGTGTTAAGTTGCTACTCCCAATGATTATAGAGTAATAGGATGCGTGTGTGAAAAGAAATCCTTTGGAATGAAAGTCGGAATCACGCGCGATTTTCAACTCCACATTTTTTAATTTCAGTAGTTTTCGAAGTGCTTCAGGCTCTGTAAAATTCAAATATTCAGAGACTAATATTTTTCCTTTTACACCTTTTTCTTCCAGGTCCATTAAAGTACCCATGATGGATGCAACACCACCAGAAGTTATGAAAGCAACTGATAGAAAAAAAGATTCACAAACTCTTAATTCTTCTAATATCGTACTTAATACTTTATCGTTTGTTATGGGGTCATTGGTAAGAATACTTGGTCTGTAATCATTTAGTGATGAGTTTGTTTCATCTACAAAACCAGTAATTACAGCTTGTTGTATTGCTAACTTTATTGCCTCCATTTCTATTTTAATTCTTTAATAAATAATCAACAATCGGTACATCTGCAGCAGCCCAATCCAATGATGGTAAATCTACTTTTTCTAACCATTTATGGTCAACATGTTCATTAAGAGTCAATGATCTGTTTTGAGTATTACATAAATAAGTATGCATCGAAATTTTGAAGTCTGGATAGGTGTGCTCAACAGTAATAATATGTTTTTGGATTTGAATTTCAAGATTTAATTCTTCTTGAATTTCTCTTGTTAAGGCTTCTTCATTTGTTTCGTTTGGTTCTACTTTTCCTCCAGGGAATTCATATTTATAGGAAATATAGTCGTATTTATTAGCGTTTCGTTGAACACATAAATACTGGTTTTCATGTTCAATAACAGCAGCTACAACTTCAATATTTTTCATTTTAGAATCAATTAATAATATAACGAAATCTTTTAATTCAAAATTATAAATAAATTGAACCTAAGAAATATAATTCGGGAAATAGTGATATAAAACAAAAAAGCCCCACATTTCTGTAAGGCTTTATATCAACAGCTATCGGACTTTTGTGGTCCCACCTGGGCTCGAACCAGGGACCACCTGATTATGAGTCAGGTGCTCTAACCAACTGAGCTATAGGACCTTTTGGTGCTTTAACCATCCCGATTGCTATCGGGAGAGCTATAGGACCTAAATTCTTTTCAGAATTATTTCGGTGTGCAAATATACTAATCAATCCTAAATTTACAAGCGTACAATTACTATTTTTAAAAAATTAATAAATCATAATTCCTAACCTATAAATCATAATTATTATGAAACCTCCCAAAAAATGGAAATTAATGTTGATTACTTGGTTGTTTGTTTATCCTGTTATCAATATTTTATTTATCACCATCTTTCCTTTGATAAAAGATTTTCATCAATTAATCAAAACATTGATTTTAACACTTATTTTAGTACCTTTAATTGGAATATTTGTGCCGAGATTGCACAAAAAATTTGATGGATGGATAAGAAAATAGGTGCTTTACTTATAATTTTAATGGCTTTTCTTACAGCTTGTTCGACGACAAAAAGCGCTGTTAATACAGATGTTGTTCGTAAGCCCGATTGTGGATTGCCATTGTATGTACCAGAAAATGATACAAATATTCGTGATGTTCATAAATGGGTAGTTTATAAAACAAAAAAAGATTATTCAAACTTAATTCCTATCCAATTAGCTCAAGATAAACAAACAATCCTATCATACCCTGCAAAAGAAGATCTTGTTCGAGTTGGAAACAGCAATGCTATACTACTTGAAAAGGGATTTTTACTTGACCTAATTGGTGTAAACTTAAACTCAGTATTTACACATTATTCATTACAACAATATCAACTCATTTCTACTCCAAGTCTTGAGGAATTTAAAAAAAATATAATTGAAATAGATCCTTTTACTGAAATGTATTCCTGTGAACATAAATATGATCAAAATGAGTTAAATAAGTTTATCTTAGATAATGTTATCAGTAATAAATGTTTGAAAATAAAATAAAACAAAGCTTGTATGAATAAAAATATCAAAACAGTAAAGAGCAATTGCCTAATATTAATTGCTTTTTTAGTTCCTTTTTTTAATGCCTTTGCTGGAGAAGTACCTCTTGAAAGAGCGAAATTAGTAGCAACGAATTATTTATTACATCTTACGAAACAAACACTAAAAAGATCATCTACTGATCTGTTAACTTTAGGCCATACTTATAAAGCTACTAGTTTGAAACGTTCTGGTACAAACAATTTAATTTATGTTTTCAATAGAACAGACGGTACTGGTTTTATTATCGTTTCTGCTGAAGATAATGTAAAGCCAATTTTGGGATACTCATTAGAATCAAATTTTGATGAATCAAATATTTCTCCAGAAGTAGCATATTGGCTAGGGGAGTACCAAAAACAAATTACGGAAGTGGTTAATTCGAATTTGATAAATTCCCTCGAAAAACAACAATGGGATTTATTTGAGGCAAATCAATTTTCTCCCAAAAGAGGAGCTAATGTTGTAAAGCCAATGCTTAAAACAACGTGGGATCAAGGTACATTTTATAACGATTCTTGTCCTTACGATCCTACAGCTAAAAAAAGAACGTATACTGGTTGTGTTGCAACAGCAATGGCTCAAGCTATGAAGTATTGGTCTTATCCTTCAAAGGGTACTTCTTCAAAAACATATACCCATGCAACATACGGAAGTTTAAAAGCAAATTTTGGAGCTACGACCTATAGCTGGCAAAACATGCCTAATTCTGTAACATCTAAAAATACAGAAGTTGCTCGTTTGATGTTTCATGTGGGTGTGGCATTGAGTATGAATTATGGTGCGGATGGAAGTAGTGCATTTAATTCATATGATTCTTATTATCAAAAGTACCCAAGTACCCATTTTGCATTACAGGATTATTTTGGTTATGACGGAACTAAAATATCAAGTGTATTTAAGAAAAATTTTACAGATCAAGGTTGGGTAGATAAAATGAAAACAGAATTGGATCAGGGTAGAGTTGTAATTTATGAAGGAAACGACGGTTCTACTACAGGACATTGTTTTGTATTGGATGGTTATGATGCAAATAATTATGTCCATATCGACTGGGGTTGGTCAGGCTATTACAATGGTTATTATACTTTTGCGAATCTAGTGCCAAGTGGTACAGGTAGTGGTGGTGGAACAGGAAACTATTCATCCAATCAAGGAGCGGTAATTGGAATTACCCCAAAGGTTTCAGCAGTACCTGTTGCTGATTTTAGCGCAAATGTTACATCAACATCAGTTGGAAGTGTAGTTTCTTTTACTGATTTATCAACGAATTATCCATCTTCTTGGTCATGGTCAGTTTCTCCTAATAATGCAAGCTTTGTTAATGGAACAGCGAATACTTCCAAGTTACCAGAACTAACATTTTCTACACCGGGAAAATATACCATTACTCTAACGTCAACAAATTCAAAAGGAGGAAATACAGTTTCTAAAACCACTTATATTACTGTCAATCCTGTGTTGAATAAACAAGTATGTGATACACTAACTAACTTTTTAACTGCAGAGAAAAAAACATATGTGCCAATTAAAGGCGGCGGCTCTTTAGCTGGACATATTAGTGATCTTAATGGATTTGCTGAGGCTTATACAATGAATAGTCCTTTTACACATGTAAGCGGCGTACTTTTAGATTTTGCTAGAGCAGAAACGAATAACAATACGAGTACGATTAAAGTAAACCTGTATCAAAATAATAGCGGTAAACCAGGTACGATTTTAAGTAGTAAAACCGTTAAAATTTCAGATATCAAAGCAGATGTCGCTAATAAATTGGAAACTAAAGTGATTTTTGATTCTCCTGTAGCTGTTACGGGTCAGTATTTTGTTGGATTTGAAACAACAAATGCACCGGGTGATACAGTAGGAATATACACCTCTTCAACCTCTGGAGTTACAACTAATACCGCTTTTATGAGATTTAGTACCGATGGTTATTGGTGTTCATATACTACTTGTTGGAGTTCAATGAAAATTCACTTAAAAGCTTCTCCAATGGTAGCGATTTTACCATCTGCTAATTTTACCATTTCGAATTCTCCAACTGTTATCAATACAAATATTGATTTAGATGCTTCAACATCTACAAATGCATACGCTTACAACTGGACAATAACGGGTTCATCTGTTCCTACCTCTAATTTTTATAAAGAAACAGTAAATTATTCTAATTCAGGAACTTTTAATATCAAATTAGATGCTATTGGAGGATGCGGTAACACTACTTCAATTACTAAACAGATTGTGGTAAATGCAAATTGTACATCTGCACCTAATACACCGGGTTCAATTACTGGACCAAGTTCATTTTGTGTTGGTCAATCGAATGTTACTTATTCAATTGCATCTGTAAGTGGAGCAACTAGTTATATTTGGACCTTACCTTCTGGTTTGACAGGTTCGAGCACTTCAAATACAATTACCGTTACAGCTTCAAATACTCCAATTACTGGAAATATTCTCGTACAAGCAACGAATGGTTGTGGTACGAGTGAAGCTAGTTCGTTTGCTATTGTAACAGTGCAAAATGTTACTCCATCTTTTTCATCTGTAAGTCCTATATGTTCTGGTACTTCATTGAGTACATTACCAACTTCATCGAATAATAGTATCACAGGAACCTGGTCACCAGCGTTAGATAATACGAAAACAACTACGTATACATTTACTCCTACTTCAGGACAATGTGCTACTGCTACCACATTAACGATTACAGTTAATTCTAAGGTAACCCCATCGTTTTCATCAGTAAGTCCAATATGTTCTGGAGCGTCATTGAGTGCATTGCCTACTTTATCGAATAATAGTATCACTGGAACTTGGTCACCGGTATTAGATAATACGAAAACAACTACATATACATTTACTCCAACTTCAGGTCAATGTGCTACCGCTACCACATTAACGATTACAGTTAATACTAAGGTAACACCATCGTTCACATCCGTAATTCCTGTATGTTCTGGTACGTCATTGAATGCATTACCAACTTCATCGAATAATAGTATCACAGGAACCTGGTCACCTGCGTTGGATAATACGAAAACAACTACCTATACATTTACTCCAAACCAAGGAAAATGTGCAACTACTACTACTTTAACAATTACCGTTAATTCTAAGGTAACACCAACGTTTACTTCTGTGAGTCCTATCTGTTCTGGTTCGACATTAAGTGATTTACCAACTAAATCTACCAATAATATTACAGGAAGCTGGTCACCAATGTTGGATAATACAAAAACGACTACCTATACATTTACACCAACGACTGGTCAATGTGCTAATCAAAATGAGCTTACGATAGTTGTAAATAGTTTACCTAATCCAGGTTCAATTGTAAACGTTTCGGATATGTGTTTGGGTAAATCACTTAGCATATCTTCAACTGTACAAGGAGGTGTTTGGAGTTTATCTGATAATGCTTTGGCAACCATTGATCAAAATGGAAAACTTACACCAACTTCTACTGGAACTGTTAGTGTAATCTACACGGTAACTGAAAATAAATGTATGAATCAGATAACAAAAAGTTTTAATATAAATGATTGTGCGAGTTTGACTAATGAATCAAATGAATTTGTTTCAATTTATCCAAATCCAGTAGTAAATGAACTTACTATAAAACAATCGAGTAGTTCTTTTGAAAACTATACTGTTTTAGATCTTGTTGGAAAGGTAATTTTAGAGGGCAAAATAACTTCCAAAACAAGTACGATTAATATCCAAGAATTAGTTCCAGCACAGTATATTTTAAGAATGCAAACTTCGGAAGGTCAATATAAACAGATTAATTTCACCAAAGATTAATCATATAGTTTTAGTAGGAAATGATATTTACATGATTTAATTTTGTGAAAAATCAAGAATATGGCAGTTTTATCAATACCAGAAAAAAATATAAGAATTACAGATCCTCAAGAAATTAAAACGTTTTTTAATCAAAGAGGTATCTTTTTTGATCAGTGGCAATGTGATGTTGTTTTTGAAGATACGGCAACACCAGAAGAAATTTTAGCTGCTTATGCAAAAGATTTAAATCCTTTTATGGAAAAAGGTGGGTATAAAACAGCAGACGTAATTACAATTAATTCCTTGACAGAAAATTATGACGTAATACGTACGAAGTTTTTAGCGGAACATACCCATTCTGAAGATGAGATTCGGTTTTTCGTAGATGGTCAAGGTTTGTTTTGGTTTAATTTAGAAACTGAACCCGTTTTTAATTTATTGTGTGAACGTGGTGATTTAATTTCTGTACCAGAAGGAACAAAACATTGGTTTGATGCAGGACCAATGAATCCTTTTGTGAAAGCAATCCGAATTTTTATTGATATGACAGGTTGGGTTCCTCATTACACGGAAAATAACATTCAAACTAAATTTGCGGAAATCACTGTTGGTTAAATGAACATGATTTTTCACGTTTAAATAATAGTATGATCCCTCTTAATGAGGGATTTCTTTTTTACATTTGCCTCAAATTTAGTTTCATGTCAAAACCACAATATATTCTTACGGACATAGAAGGAACAACTACCTCAGTCTCTTTTGTATATGATGTTCTTTTTCCTTATTTCAGAGAAAATATAGATAAGGTGAAAGATTTAACCCATTTATCAGAAGTAGTAGAAGTTTTCAAGCAAACAAAGGAAATAGCAAAAATTGAAGGGGTTGATTTAATAACAAATGAAGAGGTAATAAATCAATTAACTACCTGGAGTTTGGAAGATAAAAAAATCACACCTTTGAAAACATTACAGGGAATTCTTTGGAAAGAGGCGTATGAATCTGGTTTAATCAAAGGGCATGTATACCAAGATGTAGCAAATGCGCTAGCACTTTGGAAAATAAATAATATTGAATTAGGTGTATTTTCATCCGGTTCGGTTGCAGCGCAAAAACTGATTTTTGGTTTTTCAGAAGCAGGAGATTTAACTCCATATTTTTCAAATTATTTTGATACAAATACAGGTGGTAAAAGAGAAACTGAAACCTATTCCAAAATAGCTTCATTGATTGGCAAAAAACCGAATGATATTCTTTTTCTATCTGATATTGTGGAAGAGTTAGAAGCGGCTGATAATGCTGGTTTTCAAACGATACAATTAGTAAGACCGGGAACATCTGCAAATTGGCCTCGCACAGCTAAATCATTTTCCGAAATTAATTTAGATGTGATACATCGCGACTTCAATTAATTCATCATTAATCATCAAATATTAATCATTCATCATTAATACTCCCTATGTCAAAATTTAGAACAATCTGGACAACAGAAGATAAATATGTTGAGGTTATCGATCAACGTAAATTGCCACATGAATTTGTGACAGTAAAATTAGAAACCTATAAAGATGCTGAAGTTGCAATCAAAGATATGACCGTTCGTGGTGCCCCACTTATCGGAGCAACAGCAGCTTATGGTATTTATCTAGCAGTTAGAGAGATGCTAGAAAATCAGTTAGATGGTGGTTTTTTAGACCAAGCGTTTTCTGATTTAAGAGCTTCAAGACCAACAGCGGTAAATTTATTTTGGGCATTGGATAAAATGCGTGAAGCATTGGATAATGCGGATGATTTTTTGGCTACTGCTTGGAAAGCTGCTGCTGATATCGTTGAAGAAGATGTAGAAACCTGTCGTATGATTGGTGTTCATGGTTTACCATTAATTGAAGAAATTGCTTCGAGAAAAAGTGGAGATGTAGTTAATATTTTAACGCATTGTAATGCTGGTATGTTAGGATGTGTAGAGTGGGGAACCATTACTTCACCAATTTATCAGGCGATTCAGAAAGGTATTAAAGTTCATGTTTGGGTGGACGAAACTAGACCAAGAAATCAAGGTTCTAACTTGACTGCATATGAATTGACACGCCACAATGTTCCGCATACACTAATCGTTGATAATGCCGGTGGACATTTAATGCAACACGGTATGGTAGATATGGTAATTGTTGGTACAGATCGCACTACGCGTCAAGGGGATGTGGCTAATAAAATTGGTACGTATTTAAAAGCATTAGCTGCTTACGATAATAAAATTCCATTTTACGTTGCTTTACCATCGACAACCTTGGATATGACAATCAATAATGGACTAACTGAAATTCCAATTGAAGAACGTAATCAAGATGAGGTGCGTTATATGATAGGAAAAGGTAAAAATGGCAACATTGAACCAGTATTGATTTGTCCAGAAACTACTCCAGCAAGCAATTATGGATTTGATGTAACGCCTGCAAGATTAGTATCGAAAATAATCACAGAAAGAGGTGTTTGTGATGCCTCTGAAGAAGGTTTGTTAAGCTTATTTCCGGAGTATAAATAAGAAAAATTAGATTCTAGATAAGGAGCATTTTTTGCTCCTTTTTTGTTTTAATATCTCTCCTTTTTTCTTAACTTAAATAGTATTCAAATTATTAATATGTTTATATTGAATACTTTATGAAAGAAGAGTGGTTGCATTTTATATGGAAGATGAAACGTCTCCCAATAAATTTAAAAACAAAAAAGGGAGAGTTAATCGAGATAATCCATCCTGGTTCTCATAACAAAGACAGCGGTCCTGATTTTTTTGAAGCTTCAATACGCATTAATAATCTCCTTTGGTCTGGAAATGTCGAAATCCATATTCGTTCGTCAGATTGGTTAAAACACAAACATCAATTCGATGATGCATACAATAATGTGATTCTACACGTGGTATATATACACGATATGGAGGTTAGTGTCAATAATGAAATAATTCCTGTGTTAGAGTTAAGCAATTTCATACCAAAAGAAGAACTTGATAAAATAGAGATACTCTTTGAAAATCAAAATACGATAGCCTGTGCCTCTCAATGGAATTTTGTCCCAACTATCATTAAACATAAAGAAATTGAATCTGCTTTTTTTAGAAGACTAGAAAGGAAATCTATTTGTATAGTGAATAGATTATCTGAATTAAATAATGATGTAATGCGATTAAAATTGGAACTTTTAGGGAAAATTATCGCTTCTAAAGTGAATGAACTTCCAATGATTGAGCTATTGAGTCGTGTATCAAGTTCAATACTTTTTAGGTTATCTTCAGATCAACGCATTACGTTGTTATTAGGTATTTCTGGTTTGATTCCAATAGAATCAGAAGATAATTATGTCATCAATTTAAAAAAAGAAGCGGATTATCTCATTCTCAAATACAACTTAACAGTGATGAATAGCACTTCATGGATATTTTTTGGTTGTCGTCCTCCAGCTTATCCAACATTACGAATTGTAGTCTTCGCTCTATTAATTGAGGATGATTTTTTATTAAGAGATTTTGAAAATAAAAAACTCATGTTAGATTGGGTTGAAAATAAAAGACTAGAATTTCCAGATTTTTGGAAAACCAAAACCCACTTCAAGGACTCAAATAATAAAAAAACAAATAGTCTATCAAAAGAATTAAAAACATTGATTATAACAAACTTTATTATTCCCTTTTCTTTTTGGAAATATTCAACATCGAATGAAATTGAATTATTAGAAGAACTAGTTGAACTTGCCAATGAACTTCCTCCAGAAAAAAATGCTAAAGTTCAAAAGTTTAAAAAATTAGGTCAAAAAACGAAATCAATTTTTGAAACTCAAGGTTTATTGGAATTATTAAACGATTTTTGTGTGAATAAAAGATGTTTAAATTGTCAAATAGGAGTTAAATTATTAAATTCATGAGAACAATTCAAAAAATAGCTTTTTTCTTCGAATTGAAATCCTATGGTGTCTGTTCTTGGATTGCTCGCAAAATAGGGATCAGTTCTTCTAAAGTTAGAATTGGATTTATTTACGCTTCGTTTATTGCTTTAGGGTCTCCATTACTGATTTACTTTGCAATGGCTTGGATCCTCGAGCACAAACATTTTTTTGGATTTAAACGTACAAAAAGACCAACAGTTTGGGAGATATAATATGTTCGAAACACTAAGGGTATTTAAAAGGGTATATATATTCATAGGGATAATAGTAGCGATTATCACCCTGGGGACCATTGGATTTATGTTAATAGAAGGTTGGTCTTGGTTTGATGCGTTTTATATGACAATAATTACCACTGCGACAGTTGGGTTTAAAGAGACGCACGAATTGTCAATGTCGGGGAAACTATTTACTATATTTCTAATTATTACAAGCTTTGGTACTTTTGCTTTGGCCATTTCTTCCATAACTAAGTACATTATGGGTGGTGATTACAAAGCGAATTTGAAGCAATACAGGTCGAATAAAAAATTAACGGTTATGGAAAAACATGTAGTTATATGCGGATTTGGTAGGGTAGGTAAACAAGTTGCAGAAGATTTAATCAGTAAAAAAACACCTGTATTAATCATTGATATCAACGAAGTTGAAATTGAAAAATACAATCACCTTCCTGGATATGTATTTCTTGCAGGTGATACCACGAGCGATGAGGTCTTGGCAAAGGCAAAAATTGATAAAGCTCTTGCAGTAATTACCTGTTTACCCAAAGATGCTGATAACTTGTATGTTGTTCTTTCTGCAAGAGAGTTGAATGAAAAAGTAAAAATAATATCGCGGGCGACTCATTCTACTGCTAGCGCAAAACTAAAATTAGCTGGTGCAGACAATGTAATAATGCCAGATACTATTGGGGGAACACACATGGCTTCTCTAGTTGCTAATCCAGACGTAGTTGAATTCATGGATTCAATTCGTTCTCAAGGAAATGATGGTGTGAATATTGAATCTATTGCATTTAATGAATTACCGATTGAATATCAATTTAAAAAATTAAAGGATCTAAAGGTCTTAAAAATAAGAAGCGTTACGAATATTACAATAATCGGTTATAAAACACCAAAAGGTGAATATATAATTAACCCAACGGGTGAAGAAGAAATAGTTCCACATTCAAAATTGTTTGTACTAGGTACGCCTGATCAAATTCGCCATTTAAATGAATTACTTGAATTGAAGTAACTTTGATAAAAAACTTCTATTTTTGAGCGTCAAAATTTTATAAATGAAAATTTTAATAACAGGTTCTAATGGTTTATTGGGGCAAAAAATCGTCAAAATTTGTTTAAAAAGAGGGATTGATTTTTTAGCAACTTCTTCAGGAGATAATAGAAATTCATTATGTCCTAATGAGTTTTACAGATCTATGAATATTACAGATTTAGAAAATATTCAGACTGTTTTTCAAAATTATAATCCAACGCATATAATCCATACAGCTGCACTTACAAATGTAGACTACTGTGAGCTAAATCCTGAGGAATGTAATGAGGTTAATGTATTAGCCACACAGAAATTATGGGATGAAGCTCAGAAAATAAATGCTCATTTTCAATTAGTTTCTACCGATTTTATATTTGACGGATTAAAAGGGAATTATAAAGAAACAGATAAACCATCTGCTGTAAGTATCTATGGGCAATCTAAAGTAGATGCTGAAAATATTTTAATTAATGCTGAAAATGATAATTGGTCTATTGCAAGAACAATTATTGTTTATGGAACTGCAAATAATTTATCAAGAACTAATATCGTGCTTTGGTCTATCGATGCATTAACGAAAGGTTCTCCGATGAAAATAATTAATGACCAATTTAGAATGCCTACTTGGGCTGAAGATTTAGCTTGGGGCTGTTTGGAAATTTGTAATAGAAATAAAAAAGGTATTTTTCATTTATGCGGACCTGAATTAATGGCGGTTAATGAAATAGTTTTTAGAATAGCTAAACACCTTAATAAATCTACTGAAAACGTAGAAATTATCTCTTCTATAACGTTGAATCAGCCTGCTAAACGTCCACCAAGAACTGGTTTCGACTTATCAAAATCGAAAGCAGAATTAAATTATAATCCAAAAACATTGGAAGAAACAATTGAAATTTTACTAACAGAAATATAAATCATGTCAAAACTTTGGAGAAAAAAACCAATCAGCGCATTTGAAGCTGATATGAAGAAAAGTGAGCTGAAGCGCGTACTTGGAAAATGGAGTTTAACAGCAATTGGTGTAGGTGCTATTATAGGAGGTGGAATTTTTGTTTTAACAGGTACAGGAGCTTATTTTCACGCAGGACCTGCATTAGCATTGTCATTTGTAATAGCTGGTATTGCTTGCGTTTTTGCAGCGTTGTGTTATTCTGAATTTGCAGCAATTCTTCCTGTTGAAGGTTCTGCTTACGCCTATGCATATGGTACTATTGGTGAATTTATGGCATGGGTTATTGGATGGGGATTAATACTCGAATATGCAATGGGTTCAATGACAGTTGCAGTCTCTTGGTCAGGTTATTTTAATAAGTTGTTAAAAATGTTTGGAATAAAACTTCCTGATTGGCTAACTACAGATCCAAGCAGTTATACGGGTTCAGGTTTTTCCATGAATCTACCTGCATTTTTAATTGTATTATTAGTTGTTTCAATATTGGTTAGAGGTACTAAAGGTGCTGCTAAAGCAAATAATTTTATTGTGTTATTGAAAGTTGCGGCAGTATTATTTGTAATCATTGCTGGTTTATTTTTTATAAACTTGGAAAATTGGTCACCTTTTATTCCTGAAGTTAAAAATATAGTACATGATGGGGTTGCTCAAAATGCATATGGTGTTCAAGGTATAATTTCAGGAGCAGCGGCTATCTTTTTTGCTTATGTAGGATTTGATGCTGTTTCCACCCAGGCTGGAGAAGCGATTAATCCAAAAAAAGATGTTCCATTTGCTATTGTTGCATCACTTTTAATATGTACAGCGCTTTACATACTTGTTTCTCTTGTACTAACAGGTATGATGAATTACCAAGATTTTAATCCAGTAGGAAAATATCCGGAAGCTATTAAAGCTCCAGTTGCTTATGCATTTGATATTGCTGGTCAAAAATGGGCTAGTTACGTAATTACAATTGCGGCAACAATTGGATTGATATCTGTACTTATGGTAATGATTATGGGACAATCTAGAATTTTTCTTGGTATGGCTAAAGACGGATTAATACCAAAAGTTTTTGCTGAAATTAATCCTTTGTCAGGTACACCTCGTAGAAATTTAATGTTGTTAGGGATTGTAATTGCTGTTGTTTCAGCTTTTACTCCAATAAATAAATTAGCAGATATGACGAGTTTCGGCACATTATTTGCGTTTTTAATGGTATGTATTGCCGTTTGGGTTTTAAGGGTGAAAGAACCTAATTTACCTAGAACATTTAAAGTTCCTGCATTGCCTGTAATCGCAGTTTCGGGTATCTTGATTAATATTTATTTGATGTTTAACCTAAGTGTAGATGCTCAGTTACTTTCTTTAAGTTGGTTGGCAATAGGGGTTGTTATTTATTTTACTTATTCAAGAAGAAAAAGCAAATTAAATGAATTAGATTCTGAAAATAATCAACTCGATTAACACTTTTAAATTAAATTCATAATCCATTTGAATTTTGTCTAGTCACCATCTAAAAAAATCACTAGGACTTGTTGATGCAACTACCGTTGTTGCAGGCTCGATGATTGGTTCCGGAATTTTTATTGTTACAGCTCCGATGGCGAGAGACGTTGGTTCTGCAGCTTGGATAATGGTGTTGTGGTTTTTAACTGGTCTAATAACTGTTTTTGCTGCTTTGAGTTATGGTGAATTAGCAGGAATGATGCCAAATGCGGGTGGACAATATGTTTATCTTCAAAGAGCATATGGAAAAACAGTCTCATTTATGTACGGTTGGACAGTGTTTTCTGTTATTCAAACAGGGGTAATTGCAGCTGTTGCTGTAGCATTTTCTAAATATGCAGCAGTTTTCTTTCCTATGCTAAATACCATCGCGATTGATTTTTTTAAAATTTATTCTGTTACGTACGCCCAATTACTTTCTATTTTTTCATTGGTTGTTTTAACTTTTTTGAACACGGGCGGTGTTAAAAATGGGAAGTTTATTCAGCTTATTTTTACGTTTGCTAAATTGATTGCCTTATTTGCGTTGATATTTTTAGGGTTATGGATTGGTTTAAAGTCAGATGTGATTTCCCAAAACTTTACAAATCCATGGGAAGCTAAAAAAACGGTTGTTGATAGTCTAGGCAATGTGAAAACAATTCAATTATCTGGTTTCGCTTTAATGGGGGCTCTTGGCGCAACAATTATTAACTCTTTATTCTCCTCTGATGCTTGGAATAATGTCACTTTCATCGCAAGTGAAATTAGAGAGCCAAAGAAAAATATTCCAAGAAGTTTGTTTCTAGGAACTCTGATTGTAACTATTATTTATTTGTTAGCAAATTTAGCTTATTTCGCTTTGATACCGTTGGAGGGAAATGTACATGGAAAAGATGCTTTTTCTCAAGGTATCATGTTTATGTCAAATGATCGAGTAGGAGCAGGGGCAGCTGAGATGATTTTTGGTACTGTAGGTTCTTTTCTTATGGCAGGCTTAATTTTAGTTTCAACGTTTGGTTGTAACAATGGACTTATTCTTGCCGGATCACGTTTATTTCACACAATGGCAAAAGATGGTCTATTTTTTAAAAAGGCAAAAAAAATAAATAAAAATGATGTTCCTGGTTACGCACTTTGGATTCAATGTATTTGGGCGTCAGTATTATGTTTATCAGGAAAATATAGTGATTTACTTGTATATAGCACTTTTGCTGCTTTGCTATTTTATATTCTGACAATTCTTGGAATTTTTATTTTAAGAAAAAAAGAACCAAATACGGAAAGACCATATAAAGCATGGGGATACCCAATAGTTCCTGCGTTGTATATTCTGATTACGTTTGCCATTTGTGTTGATTTATTGATATATGATTTCAAAAATTCAGGTATTGGTTTGTTTATTGTTTTTTTAGGTTTACCTATATATTACTTAATTCATAAAAAGAAGGAAAGTATAAATGAATAACGAAGATTTTTATTTATCAAAAAGAACAAGAAGAGCAATGTTTATATTCGTTGCTCTTTTGTGTTTGGTATCCTTTCTACCTCGTATAATAATCTATCTATTTCCAGACAAACCTATTCACATAACGATTGAAGAAAAGAAAATATTTCAAAATTTAAAGTACACACCTACCAAAAAGTTTGAAAAGAAAAAGAAAGTATTTAAGGTTCCACCATCAAACTTTGATACTAATTCTTATACTACAACAGAGTGTATTTATTTAGGATTGACAGAAAAACAATCAAATGCTGTAATGAAATTTGGAAAATATGGTTTCTATTCAAATGAGCAACTCGCAAAAGTATTTGTAATTCCAAAAGAAGTTTTTAGACTTATTAAAGACTCAACTTTTTATCCTGATAGAAAACAGTTTTTTGAAAATAAAAACGCTTTTAAAAAGGAAGAAGGAGTAAAACCTAAAATTGTTTTAATTGAAATTAATCAAGCGACTGAGGATGAATTGCAATCAATAAAAGGTATCGGGCCATTTTTTGCGAAAAATATAATCAAACAAAGAGAAAAATTAGGTGGGTTTATCTCTAAACAACAACTTTTGGAAGTTTGGCAATTCACACCAGAAAAATTAACAGAAATTGAATCCTCTATCCAAGTTAATCCTTCAAATCTAAAAAAAATAAATATTAATTTGGCAACAGTAGAAGAACTAAAAAATCATCCTTACATTAGTTGGAATATTGCAAACTCTATTGTTAAAATGAGATTACAAAAAGGGAATTTTAACTCAATTAACGATCTTTTAGAATCAAAATTAATTACAATAGAAATTTTTGAGAAAATTAAACCTTATTTAACTTTATGATACAAGATAAATTAAAAAAAGTAATTCGTGATGTTCCCGATTTTCCAAAACCTGGGATAAATTTTAAGGATATTAGTACAATAATGCTCGATCCTGTAATTTCCGCTGAAGTATTAGATCATTTGGTTGATTTGTATAAAGATAAAGGTATTACAAAAATTGCTGGTATAGAAAGCCGTGGTTTTTTATTTGGATACCCACTTGCAATTAGATTAGGCCTTCCTTTTGTTTTAATTAGAAAAAAAGGAAAATTACCATACAAGAAAATCGAACATAGTTATGATTTAGAATATGGTAGTGCTACCATTGAAGTTCACACGGATGCAATTACAGAAGGCGATAAAGTTTTAATTCATGATGATTTATTAGCTACAGGAGGATCTGCAAGTGCTGCCGCTGTATTAGTTCAGAAATGCGGGGGAACTGTAGCCGGATTTAATTTCTTGGTTGGTTTAAGTTTTTTAAATGGTGATAGTATTTTGCAACCTTTTAGTGAGAATATTGTTAAATTAGTAGAATATTAATTTGTTAAATCTTAATTTACATAATTATGAATTTTGATAAAAACGACAATCAAAAAATGATCGCACAAATGGTGCGTGACTTTGCAGAAAAAGAGATAAAACCATATTTTATGGATTGGGATGAATCTCAAGAATTTCCTGTTCATGTATTCAAAAAATTAGGCGAATTAGGTTTAATGGGTGTGTTTATCCCCGAAACTTATGGAGGTTCTGGTTTTGGCTATTTTGAATATATAACTGTAATTGAAGAGATAGCTAAAGTATGTGGATCAGTTGGATTATCTGTTGCTGCTCATAATTCATTGTGTACGGGTCATATTTACTATCATGGCTCCGAAGAACAAAAAAAGAAATATTTACCAAAATTAGCTTCTGCTGAATGGATTGGTGCTTGGGGATTGACTGAAACGGGAACAGGTTCTGATTCAGGTAGAATGAATACCACTGCAGTTTTAGATGGAGATCAGTGGGTATTGAATGGTTCTAAAAACTTTATTACTCATGGGAAATCAGGAAATGTTGCTGTTGTGATGGCTCGTACCGGTGAAAAAGGAACACCGAATAATTCATCTGCATTTATTGTTGAAATGGGAACACCTGGTTTTTCAGCAGGAAAAAAAGAAAATAAATTGGGTATGCGTGCATCAGAAACTTGTGAATTAATTTTTGATAATTGCCGAATACCGAAAGAAAATATTATTGGTGAAATAGGTCATGGTTTCAAGCAAGCAATGCAAATCCTCGACGGAGGTCGCATCTCGATTGG
The DNA here is from genome assembly GCA_046304235.1 of Crocinitomicaceae bacterium. Classification (GTDB taxonomy): domain Bacteria; phylum Bacteroidota; class Bacteroidia; order Flavobacteriales_D; family Crocinitomicaceae; genus CANHVK01. Next base: position 18,737 of record JBKCEW010000054.1, read on the forward strand.
AGCTTTATCATTAGGTATTGCAAAAGGTGCTTATGAAGCAGCTGTTCAGTATGCTAAAGAAAGAGAACAGTTTGGCCAATCAATTTCAAAATTCCAAGCGATAGGCTTTAAATTAGCAGACATGGCAACTGAAATAGAAGCAGCAGAACTCTTGTTATACCAGGCAGCTTATTTAAAAAACAACAAACGCCCAATGACAAAAGAATCTGCAATAGCTAAATATTATGCGTCTGAGGTAGCGTGTAGAGTTGCTAATGAAGCAGTGCAAATATTCGGAGGTTATGGTTACACAAAAGATTTCCCAGTAGAAAAATTTTACAGAGATGCCAAACTTTGTACTATTGGTGAAGGAACTTCAGAAATTCAAAAATTAGTTATTTCAAGAGAAATTTTGAAATAAAATTTGGATATTTATTTTAATAGTTTAATTTTGTAACCCAAATTAGAATTTAATGAACAAAAATATGTTAATTATCCCAGTTAAAGAAGGCGAAAACATTGAGAGAGCGCTTAAAAAGTACAAGAAGAAATTTGACAAAACTAAAGTTATGTTAGAATTGAGATCTCGTAAGGAGTTTACGAAGCCATCTGTTGTTAACAGACAAGCTATCATCAAGGCTACTTACAAAACTAAGATGCAATCTCAACAAGATTAATATAACTTTTTGATATATTTTTCGTAAAGGAGTCTATTATGACTCCTTTTTTTGTTTTAAATCAATTTTTAAATTCTCTTTCTAATGAGAAAAGATTTTCACAGCATACCGTAATTGCATACGAAAATGATTTAAAACAATTTTTCGAATTTTCAGGAATAGATTCTTTAAACAAACTAATTGAGATGAATCATCAGTTGATAAGATCTTGGTTAGTTGATATGATTGATTCAGGCTTTTCGAATAAAACAGTTAATAGAAAACTATCTTCTCTCAGGTCATTTGTAAAATGGTGTCAAAAGAATGGGTATTTTGAACAAAACCCATTCAAAAAGGTTATTGCACCAAAAATCCCAAAAAGACTTCCTTTGTTTGTGAAAGAGTCTGAATTAGAAAGTCAAAAAATGAACGAGTATTTTTCAGACGATTTTAAAGGGATCAGAAATAGTTTAATCGTAGAATTGTTATATCAAACAGGTATACGT
>JBKCEW010000055.1:0-3118 GCA_046304235.1 Crocinitomicaceae bacterium
TATATATATATATTAAATCGCAAAACATTTTGACATTATTTATAACCAAAATCTTTTTTTCTTCAGTTATTTCCCGCAATTATGGGGTGAACGGTGCTGACCCCAAGAAAATAGACACAAGAAGTGTCATTTTGGATTTCGATATTTTTCAACAGATGACTGACCCATCATTTGTTAAAAATCTGAAGGAAAAAACCGACAATTTCTTACAAAAACTCATTGAGCACAGGGAAACAGGTAAAAAAATTCAAATTAAAAAACTCAAAATAAAAAACTCTTCTGAGATCCTCTCTCAAATCATATTTGTTTTGTGTAGACATGTCATCAAGCACCACACGTTGTGAGAATACTTCTTCCACTGTAGCTGTCATAAACACTTGTGACAGTAATATTAAAATACTACTGACTCTTGAGGTTAGAAATTTAAAAATTCATGCTCGGTAAAAACAATTATTTTTAAACGGCTATTTTTATTATCTGCAGCACTACAGCCTTTCAGAACTCGGTATTAACAAAACAACAGAAAATGAAAGGTATTAATAAATTTATAAAACAAAAAATGTTATATAGCTAATTAACAATTTTTTTTTCTTCTTATTTCAAGCCTTGACAATGTGGGACTGAAATTCAAGTATCAATTTGATGATACCATCACACCGAGAAATGCGAAGAAACTTAAAAACAGCGACGAAGTTGTAGAACCTGTATTCAAGAAATCGAAACTCAACGACAACAAGCTTACCACCATTTTAGAGTACTCATCAGTCCAACTACCTGTTTCTCCTTTCATTGATTATCTCGAAAAATATTCCAATGCTTTTGTGAATCAATGTCTAAAGTATAACAATAATTCTAATACAACAACCGCTTAATGTAATAAGTAGACAACTTGAGAAAAAACTGTTATCACATTAAAAATTATTTTCAGAACAAAAAATGCAGCATAGAACCATTAATGATATACTTCCGTTGACTCAAGTAGTTTATGTAATAGGTAAGATTTTCCTCAAAACTCCCAACTCTTCTAATTCATTATTAAAAATTGAAGACAAAAATTGTATTTCTTAGCTGAATCGGGCAGTGGAAAATCGACACTTATAAAACAACTTATCACCCAATGTCAAACTGGTATATACTTGTTGTTTTTTTAATGTAAAAAGTAAATAACTCATGCCTTTATATCTTCAGGTATTTCTCTATACATTCAGACTGCAGAACCATCTGATTTTCAGAACGTTTCAAGAATTTCATTTCTTCCACCTGATTTTACAGTTGATGAGGAAAATTTTTCGTCCATCCCAGAAAACTCCATTGTTGTTCTTGATGACTTTGCTTTTAAATTAGCCAATAGTAAACAGGCCAAAGTAAACTTTCTCAGAGTTGTAAACTACATTTTACGCCATAAAAAGATTACCCTATTCCTAATTATACACAATTTGTTCAGCAATAATTTATCAAATGATATTTTATGTGCTCATCATATTTTTCTTTCCTATTCAAATCTAGGATACCTTATTATGAGGTGAGAGTAATTTTACAAAAAAAAATTTTATGTACTAAATACATCCTTCTTATCTTTTTCAGAAAAATATTTATGAGACTTGGTGGTCCTGAAGTTCTAGATTTCTTCCAAAGTGTTCCAAAAGCTAACTATCACTTTGCTTATATAAATTCAGCACGAAACTATATCATAAATCGAGTTGAAAATCTATTTAACGATACTCGGCAAGCTATTATGTTTGCTAATAAACAAACTTTTTTAATCCATGATGCTGAGCAAGATTGTTCTCGAACACTAGAACCCACTGAAGACAAAACTAATACAGCTGTCTCAGAATTTATTCAGTCGACCTATCCAAAGCAGAAATATCTTAAAATTGTGGCTACCATTTTAGAAAAAAATAATCTTGTAAATCATGATCTTTTCTTTTTAAATTTTACAGATATTCATTTAGCTGATTTTTGTTCCTTTATCAATAACAAATTTGATAAGAAAGAAAATATTCGCCTGATAAAATTGTGCAAATTTATACAATCCCAAAAGATTCGGTTTCCAAATGTTTGCATTAAGAATTCCAAAGCGAAAAAATACTTGTGTTAATTCTTTTAGATTAAATAATGACATCAAATGACATTCTAATTCAATGTCAGTCTGAAGTGAGTTATATTTTTGTTATTAATTCACATTCTCTAACCCCTAAAAAATGTTCCATTTTTTTAGAAGAATATTTTTCAATGTAGTCTTGATCATCATTTTCGAAACATCAGATGCAAGAAAAATGATCTGAGCCTTAGATATGTCTCCAATCAAATTTATAGTCCTCCATTTGGTACGTTCTTTCTTTAAATTCCCATCATATTTCATTGTGTCACCCTCTCTTTTTTTCTAGAACCTTTTACAATCTGGTTCAAACCAACAAATTATCTAGGTTAGTAAAGATTTTTTCAAATTTACCTATTTTTTTTAAGCGTCAATTATCCTAGACATTTTCTGCTTGAATGAGGGACAGACTGCTATCAAAAATCCTTTCACCATGCTCAACACAAGTTTTATTAAAGCTATCAATGGTAAAGCCAACAGCTTTTTAAGTGACACGGAACCAGTTCAAAACCCCGACGATGAACAGAAAGTTGACCATTATTTAAAAGTTACTTTACTTCCGCATCAAATCATTATCTTTCCGAAAACCATATTTGACAACATGGATCGCGAAATCCTTTTGAAAATGCGATACTATGATGACCCTGAACTAAGGTAACAACAGAAATTAATTTTTTTGTTAAATAATAAAAATATTACAATTCTATCTTTTTAGACAACTTATAAAAAGCATGGTGGCTAAAAATATTATAACCGAAATTCATACAAATTCAGCAGGACAGGTAGTATGATGTGTACATATTAAAAAAGTCATCGATAAAAAAATCACCCTCCTTTTTTTATCCTAGAAAAAACGTTATGACCAGTCTACACAGGATGATGTTCTTCTAAATTGGATGAATCCTGAAATAGAGCTGTGTAAGTTAAAAACACAAAACCTAATTTTATACAATGTCTTTAATCATTTATTTTTCAGTTGGTCTTGGCTGGGAACCTGAAGACCAAACAACCCTTATC
>JBKCEW010000056.1:0-2589 GCA_046304235.1 Crocinitomicaceae bacterium
GTTTTATATGCCGTAGAAACCCTGAGAAATGCGGGAGCTTTAGTTGTCGGAGTCGCAGTTTTAGTCGATCGTGGCGCTAGAGAGAAAATAGAGCAGTCAAGCCTGAAGTATTATTCAGCTTTTAACCTAAACGATTTAGGGCTTTAGGGGTACTTTTCTAAGCAGAAAAACTCTGATGAACGCGCAGGATTAGGCTGTATATTTTTGCGATAAGAAATTGACTACGCCCAGAAACAAGTCCTAGCGACTTGGTCTCAAATAAATCAGAAGTCACATCGTAGAAACCCAAATGCTTTATAAGTCTCTTATGCTTTAATCCCTCTATTGAATAACTTTTCAGTGAACTTAGGCTACGCACAAAAAATGGTTTAGTAAACGTGTGGAGTGAGTCATTGTCGTATCCAATATTTGTGGTAAAAGTCTTGTATGGAGCAAGATGGAAACTACCGTATGTCCAAGCCGCGTAAGTCCAAGGATAGTCGTAAGTGTCTATCTGATTCATCGAGCGCTCAAAACGACACAACCATCTAGTTTTAAATTGTTCAGTTACTGTGACGCCATCAAAAATAGGGAGTGTGAACAATTCAGGACTTAAAGCACTGGGCATCTCTATTTTTTTGTAAATTTCCCAACGACTTTTCCAGGTTCCGAAACCCCAAGGCCTGAGTGTATAAGAACAAAAGACCCTATTTGGACCGGGGAGAATACCAAGCGATGAAAATCCATTTACTGCAAAGATCTTAGAATCACTTTCAAACCTTGCTAGGGCCCAATCCATGAAACTAAAAAAGGTTTCGTTAAACCTAATATCCTCCTCGAGTAAAATAACTCTCTCTTCGAATTTGTAGATCCAATCTAATGCAAAATCGAATGAGCCCCTATTCCCAAGGTTTTTGTCCTGGCAGTGCAAAAAGACTCTTCCTTTATGCCTTCTTGCAAAGTCTTGCGCAATATTTTTAGTTATCTCCACCTTAAATTCATCGCCGACTTTGGCTCCATCTACATGAATATATATGAGTCTATCGTTTGGCAAAACCTCCAATAACTCTGCAAGCATACGGAATCGCCTATATGCCATTATTAATATTGGGGAACTTGTCAACTATTTACCCTTCAATTTCTGACTACGTTACTCTTGAAATAAATTATACAACATCAATGAAATGAGCACCTTCAGAATAATTGAAGACCTTGTATGATTCAAGGGTGTTAAATTCACAGAGTAAGCAAAATAAAGCAAGATAATGCACTATATCCAAGCGCAAAAAGAAAAATTCAGATTGTGCGTTATTACTCCTATACACAATACTTCTTTAACAGAAATAGAGAAAAAGCGACTCAAAATTTCCTTGAAGCATTTAAAGCCACATCAACATTTTTTTGTTCGTCCTAAATCTCATAAAGTTTTCCCAGTTTCTTTTTTCTCGAATTCAAAGACAGTATTTTTTGATAATGCTTACTTTTGTTCTAGATCCGAATATAGTCGCATGCTGTTAAATAAAAATTTCTATAGAAAGTTTTCTAAGTATACACACATGTTAATTTTGCAAACCGATGCGATAATCATTAAGGATTTAAATATAGATTATCTTATAGATTATGATTACATTGGAGCTCCATGGATTCCAGAAAAAAAAATCAAGATTTATAATTCAAAATTATACATTAATACAAGAAGACTACCATTTCTAAGAGGAGAGAAAATTTCAGTAGGAAATGGAGGCTTGTCTTTGCGTAAGATCAGCTCAATGATTAAATTAATGAGTTTAATTGAAAAAGATTATCCTTATTTGGCAAACGGCGACTATAACGAAGATACAGTAATTAGTTATCTTGTGAAGGCTCACGGTTTTTCTGTCCCCCTCCCAGAGGTAGCTCAAGAAATATTTTGCGAACAAGGAGCGATAGGTCTAAATACAGTACCGGAGGTAAATGGCTTTCATGCATTAAATCGATTTAATCCAAAACTTGAATCGCACCTATTGCGAAAGCAGTAATTCTACAATTTTGTCTCAATTATGTTGTAATGCTTTCTAGTATGTGGTGTCAATAATTGACCGTCTGTAAATTTTCTACATCAAAACAATACAAAATTCCCTTCTCTTACGGCCTAAAACTCTAGATTTAAAGGACTTTATACTGCAAGATTCAGTCCCTGTTCAAATTGCACCCTAATCTAAATCGAACATAGCAATCCTTTTTGTTTCTTAGTATGGTTGAATTTGTAGCATCTCTGCATTAGCCTCAATGTTTTGAGGAGTATAAAACTTTTATTTATGAACCAGAACACTCAACCATTCCGGACGTTATGGTAATTTGAGCGCAGATTTTGATATCAACGATTCTGCCCCAAACTTCTTCTCCCCTTAAAATCTCTAATCAATTCAAATATTATAGGAATAATTGTGACAATGACAATTGCTCCAACAATAGGTAGTAGATAATGATCAATTGAACCTCTTAGCTCTTCACCAAGTAGATAACCAGCGCTGATAAATCCAACACTCCAGAGATAACTACCTATGAGATTCCAAATAAAAAATGTTCTAGCAGGAATACCAACCACCCCGCACAATGGATTTAGTATGG
>JBKCEW010000057.1:0-7027 GCA_046304235.1 Crocinitomicaceae bacterium
ATATATATTCGATTGAAAAAAATATTCCTTCAGGAAAAAATATTAAAAGAATTACTGAATATTATTTTTCAAAAGATTCTAATGGTGATTTGGTAAAATTATCTCTAATAAACCTTAAAAAAGCATTTCCTGAAAATCATAAATTTCACGACTTATTAGATGCTTATTTTAAAGATGAAACAGATATCACCATGTATGATAGCTTTCATAAAATGCATAAAATAAATCATTTATACCAACAACCCTTAATTAACTAAAAGATGAAAGCGTTATTTTTGATTTTATTTTCAATCTTTATTTTTGTCCAAAATTATGCCCAAATTCCGAACTCAAGTTTTGAAAATTGGATGAACATGGGGAATTATGAAGTTCCAGAAAATTGGTATACTTTAAACGAAAAATTTAGTAGTAGTAATGTGTTTACCGTTACAAAAGAGTCTCCTGGTAAATCAGGTAATTCATACATTAAAGTAACATCAAAGACAATTAATCAGAAAGTAATAGGTGGTATTGCTTTTACAGCTTTTCCTATTCAATCGTCGCCTCAAAGGCTTAGTGGTTTTTGTCAACACATGGGGTATAGTTCTGAAAAAGGATGTATTTCGGTTGCTTTAACCAAATGGAATGTTCAAAAAAATAAACGTGATACAGTTGCCTTGGGTAGACACGAATTATTTGGTATGATAATGAATTGGTCAGAATTCAATATTCAATTAATGTATCTAAATACTGACCAACCCGATAGTGCATTAATTACACTTCAATCAAGTGGTTTAAATCCATCGGCTCAAGATTATCTTAGTGTAGATGACCTCTCTTTCCAAAATCAAACGGCGAACATTTTAGAATTCGATATCAAAAAAAATTATATTTCTATATATCCAAATCCAGCAACAATGGAATTAAATATTGAAATCAATAATTTAGAAGAAGAATCAATATTTATTAAAATGTTTAATACTAATGGTCAAGAAGTTTTTTTTAAATCATATAATACTAATAATAACTTCATAAATGAAAAGTTGGATGTATCTCATCTCTTAAAAGGGATATACTTCTTAAGTACTTCTAATTCAAATAATATTCAAAAAATAATTATAAACTAAAAAATTATGAAAACATTTAAAAATCTATCAATCATTGCAATTATAACTACATTTTGTATTTACCCAACAATTTTTTTTGCGCAAAAAAACAAGAGTGTGGTAATTAATGAAAATAGTCAAACCATAAAATTTAAAGTTTGGGGCAATTGCAATACATGTAAAAAGAATATAGAAAAATCACTTAAAGTTAAAGGTGTTAAAAAAGCAAATTGGAACAAAGATTCTAAAATAATTGAAGTAACATTTGATAGTTCAGTTATTACAATAGAACAAATCCATAAATATATTGCATCAGCTGGATATGATACTGATTTAGTGAAAGGAAATGATAATTCTTATAAAAAATTAGACCAATGTTGTCAGTACGAAAGAAAAAACTAATCATATCAAAATTTATTTATCTTTTTAAATTATTATTCATAAAAAAATGTTGTCAAAAATGAAAATATTAAATCTTATTGGAACAATTCTTAGTAGCATTATTTTATGTTCTTGTTCAACTACTGAAGGATATAAACAAAATGAAATAACCTCAAAAACCATTATAAAAAAAGGTATCGCTGAATCTGAATTTACAGTTTGGGGTAATTGTGATATGTGCAAGGAAACAATTGAAAAAGCCGTTAACAAAAATGGTGTTTTAAATGCCAATTGGAATGTAGAAACTAAAATAATGAAGATTTCATATGATACATCGCAAATATCATTAAAGTCAATTCAGAAATACATTGCAGATGCCGGGTACGACAATGTGAAATTTAAAGGTAATGAAGCAGCTTATAAAAAGCTACACGAATGTTGTAAATATAAAAGAAAATAAAGATGGAACGTAGAAAATTTTTAAAATCAGGAGGGCTTGTGTCTATTGCAAGCCTTGTTATTCCTTCACTAATTATTGAATCGTGTAAGAAGAAATCAATGGATATGAATCACGTGTTAGGATCTTCAATTTCTATAAAAGAAGGTTCGTTCAACACGCTTTTACCAGTCCCAAGTTTCGTTAAGCCAAATGAGATTTCAATGTTTTCAGCCCAGAATACCTCCTCACAACTAATAAAAGGTCAAACGTCTTCTGTTTATGGTTATCATAATTCTATTTTAGGTCCAATGATTAAAGCCAACAATGGAGATAGTATTTCCATAAACTTTATGAATCAGTTAACAGAAGAAACAAATATACATTGGCATGGATTAGTTATTCCACAAGCAATGGATGGGCATCCAGACCATATTATACCTTCAGGAAGTAGTTTTAATTATCAATTTAACATCAATCAACGTGCAGGGATGTATTGGTATCACCCCCACCCTGAAATGAAAACATCAAAACAAGTTTTTATGGGGTTAGCTGGATTTTTTATTGTGAATGATGTTGAGGAAGAAAATCTTAATTTACCAAAAAACGAGTTTGAAATTCCATTAGTAATTCAAGATAAGCGAATTAATTCAGATTACAGCCTTAATTATACTCCAACTGAAACTGACAAGATGAATGGATATTTGGGTCAATACATACTTATTAATGGGTTACATTCAACTTATAAAGAAGTGGAGTCAACTTATTATAGGGTTAGAATATTGAATGGTTCAACAGCAAGAATTTATAACTTAGCTTTAAGCACAAATGCCCAATTTACTGTGATTGGCTCTGATGGTGGTTTGTTGTCAACTCCGGAAAAAGTTTCTTCTTTGTTATTAGCACCAGGTGAGCGGATTGATATATTGATTGATTTTAGTGGATTATCTATTGGAAGTGAAGTATATCTTCAAAGTAATACATTTGACGGTGCTTCAATACAAGGTACTGAACAATTTAAATTATTGAAGTTTTTAGTCACAAAAAAAAGTAATCAATCTTTTACAATTCCAACTTTGCTTTCAACAATTACCCCAATAAATACAAGTCCATCTTTAAAAGTCAGAACTTGGGTATTGGGAGGTGATATGTCTGGTATGGGGTCAATGCCTGGCATGACAATGAACATGCCTCATACGATTAATGATAAAACCTACGTATCTTCTGAGATTTTAGCAAGTGTTAAAGCTGGTGATACCGAAATTTGGGAGATAGATAATTCTATGAATACGGAAATTCATCCATTTCATATTCATGGCGTACAATTTCAAGTGCTAAGTCGTACAGGTGGCAGAGGTCAGTTAATTGCTTCTGAAAAAGGTTGGAAAGATACAGTTTTACTTATGGCTTATGAAAAAGTAAGAGTAATTATCACCTTCCCTCAAAATAAAGGTAAATATGTTATTCATTGCCATAACTTAGAACATGAAGATAGTGGAATGATGGTTAACTACGAAATAGTATAACCAAAAATAAATAATTAAATAATGGTACAAAAACTTATTGCTCTTGCATTACGAAATAGATTCGTTGTCTTACTGATTTCCCTTGGTTTATTTATTTGGGGTTTATATTCCGTAAAGCAAAATCCAATAGATGCAATCCCTGATTTATCAGAAAATCAAGTAATTGTTTTCACTGAATGGATGGGTAGAAGCCCGCAAGTTATCGAAGATCAAGTCACTTATCCTTTAGTAACAGGTTTGCAAGGTATTCCAAAAGTGAAAAACATCAGAGGTTCATCTATGTTCGGAATGAGTTTTGTGTATATAATTTTTGAGGATGATGTAGATATTTATTGGGCACGTTCAAGAGTAATGGAGCGTTTAAATTATGCCCAACGCTTATTACCTCAAAACGTAATACCAGCTTTAGGTCCTGACGGAACAGGTGTTGGTCACGTTTTTTGGTACACGTTAGATGCAAAAGGAGTTGATTTAGGAGAGCAAAGAGCGATACAAGATTGGTACATAAAATTTGCACTTCAAAATGTGAAAGGTGTTAGTGAAGTAGCTTCATTTGGTGGTTTTGAAAAGCAATATCAAGTAACAATTAACCCTAATAAGTTAAATTATTACGACGTTTCTTTAATGGAAGTCTTAAAAGCCATACGTTCCAATAATAACGATGTAGGAGGTAGAAAATTTGAGATGAGTCAAATGGGATATATAGTTAGAGGTTTAGGATATATAAAAAATATAAAAGACATTGAAAATATAACGGTAAAGACTTCAAATTCAATCCCAATTAAAATCAAAGATGTAGCAACAATTCAAATGGGCGGTGACTTACGTCTTGGTATTTTTGATGAAAATGGTAAAGGAGAAGTCGTAGGAGGAATAGTTGTAATGCGCTATGGCGAAAATGCTGATAAAGTAATTAAAGATATAAAAGCCAAAATTAAAGATATAGAACAAGGTTTACCCAAAGGAGTAAAAATAAAAACTGCTTACGACCGAAGTACATTAATTGAAGAAGCCGTTGATTCAGTAAAAGGGACATTGATTGAAGAGATGATAACAGTATCAATTGTTGTATTATTATTTTTATTTCATTGGAGAAGTGCATTAATTATCTTAATCCAATTACCAATTTCAGTAGCAACAGGTTTTATTCTTTTACAAGCATTTGGAATATCTTCAAACATTATGTCATTAACTGGAATTGCTTTAGCAATCGGAGTAGTGGTAGATGATGGAATTGTAATGGTCGAAAATGCTTATCGACATCTCTCTGAAAAATGGCAAGGTAAAAATTTAGATAAAAAAGAACGACTTAAAATAATCGAAGAATCCTCAAAACAAGTTGGTCCGGGTGTTTTTTTCTCGACATTGGTAGTTATAGCTTCTTTTTTGCCTGTATTCTTATTGACCGGAATGGAAGGTAAATTATTTGCTCCTTTAGCTTGGACAAAAACGTTCATTTTATTAGTTGATGCCGTTCTTGCCATCACATTAGCACCTGTTTTAATCTCCTTTTTTCTGAAAGGAAAATTAAAACCTGAAAGTCAAAATCCTATAACCAAGTTTTTAGAAAAAATTTACACACCTATATTGACATGGTGTTTGAAATGGCGAAAAACTACAATTGGTATTAATATCATTGCACTTCTTGTAAGTATTCCAATTGTTTTAAATTTAGGAACAGAGTTTATGCCTCCATTAGATGAAGGTTCAATCTTATTTATGCCTGTTACTTTACCAGATGTTTCAAATTCAGAAGCAAAACGAATACTTCAAATTCAAGATAAAATCATAAAATCTGTTCCAGAAGTTGAGAACGTATTAGGAAAAGCAGGAAGAGCAAATACAGCAACCGATAATTCACCTATTAGTATGCTGGAAACAATTATTTTATTAAAACCAAAATCCGAATGGAGAAAAGGATTAAAAAAGAATGATATTATCAATGAACTTAATGCAAAACTTCAAATACCAGGTGTTATCAATGGATTCACACAGCCTATTATCAATCGAATCAATATGTTATCTACAGGTATTCGAACAGATGTCGGTATTAAAGTATATGGTCAGGAAATTGATAGTATTTATTCTCTTTCTGAAAAAATCAAGAAAGAATTGGTGAAAGTAGATGGTATTAAAGATTTGTATGTAGAACCAATAACAGGAGGTAAATACATTGATATTGATATTAAGCGAGATGAAATAGGTCGATTTGGATTAAGTATAGACGACGTGAACATGGTTATAGAAAGCGCTTTAGGAGGTATGAATATAACGACAACTGTTGAAGGAAGACGAAGATTTAAAGTAAACGCGAGGTATGCTCAAGACTTTAGAAATGATTTGAATAAGTTAAAACGACTGCAAATTCAAACAGAAGATTATGGTAATATTCCACTTTCATCAGTAGCAAATATTCAAATTACAGAAGGTCCACCAATGATAAATTCTGAAAACGCAATGTTAAGAGGTACAGTACTTTTTAATGTTCGAGAACGTGATTTAGGTAGTACAGTAGAAGATGCGAAAAAAACCTTAAATACGTTACTTCAAAAATTACCCAAAGGATATTATATTGAATGGAGTGGTCAATATGAAAATCAAATTCGAGCAAATAATACTCTATTAATGATTTTACCTATTGTCGTTCTAATCATTTTATTAGTTCTGTATTTTACTTATAATTCTTTTAAAGAAGCATTAATTACGATGATAACTGTTCCTTTTGCTTTAATTGGTGGAGTATTTATGGTTTATTTTTATGGAGTTAATTTGTCTGTCGCAGTGGCAGTAGGTTTCATTGCACTTTTTGGTATTGCAGTTGAAACAGCGATGTTAATGACTATTTATCTCAATGAAGCAATGCAAGAATTAATTAAAGAAAAAGGTAATTCTTCTGAAACAATCAGTAAAGCAGATATTCGTGAATATGTTACACATGGAGCATCTAAAAGGTTAAGACCTAAATTAATGACTGTTTCAGTTTCGTTATTTGGATTAATACCTATTCTTTGGGCAAATGGTGTAGGAAGTGATGTGATGTTACCAATAACAATTCCATTAATAGGTGGTATGATAACATCTACAATCTATGTTTTGTTTGTAACACCTGTAGTTTTTGAAATTACAAAGGAAAAAGAATTAAAGAAAAATGGTAAAATTGATTTAATTGAATCTAAAGGACACTAAAATGAAATACAATATAATAATTTTCTATTTTTTATTGACAATCAGTGTAAATGTCAATGCCCAATTACTTTCATTAGATAGTATTTTAACAATTATAGAACAAAATAATCCTGAATTAAAAATGTTTAATGCTCAAATTTCCGCTATGGACGCTTACGCACAAGGAGCTAAAAGTTGGGATGCACCTCAAGTTGGTACAGGATTTTTTATGACACCGTACAATCCAATGATGTGGAAAGCTGATAAAGCAAATTATAACAATGGAATGGGGTCGTATATGCTTTCAGTTCAACAAATGATTCCAAATCAGACGAAATTAAAAGCAAATGAAACCTATATGAAAAGTATGAGTGGAGTTGAAAAGGAAAATAAAAACTTTATAAGAAATCAATTATTATCTGATGCGAAAATGA
>JBKCEW010000058.1:0-3157 GCA_046304235.1 Crocinitomicaceae bacterium
AGATAAAATAGGATTTCCTGTTGATCCATGAGGACATTCGCATTTTTCTCCATGCATAAAAATTTGATGTCCAGTTTCTGATCTATAAGGGCAGAAATTATAATCAAACTCCAGCTTGACGAACTTGCATTCACTAAGAATCTTAATTAGAATTTCTACTTTCTTAGAATTTTCAAAAAATGTAAGAAAGTTTCCAATTATCCAAATCTTGCTTTTATTGGCTTCGATAAATTGATTTGTTATAGAATCGAAAGGTATAAAAAAACAATCTTGTTTTCTTGGCTCAAGAATGGAATTTAGTGTTAAAGCTGTTCCTCCGATAGTAGAAATATTATCATCTAGAATGATGAAATTTTGATTGACAGACAACATATTATTCTTATAATAATACTATAATGGTTGTGGATAAAAATCAAAAAAATTTTTTTAAAGTTGTATGCGCTGATTGGACAAGACTTATTTTTTCAAATACTCCTGAAGAAGCTGTTTCGAAAGCGTTACAAGACGTTGTAAATAAAAAAGGCGAAAAAGCTAATTTAAGTTTCTTTATAAGTGCTGAAGAATATAAAATAGAAGATCCAGAACTATTTTTATACGAGACATCGTTTGTGCTTTCAGATCTAGGCTATTTTAAATTATCGAAAAATTTGTCATCATTGAGCGATTTTTTCCTTGACAAAGGGAAAAATCCTCATTAATCTTTCGAAGAAAGATTAATAAACCTAAAGTTAGCCTTAACAATTTCCTTAGAGTATATACATCTCATGAAAAAACATAATTTTCTATTAAGACGAAGAAATAAAATAATATTTAATGAAGTTCCATTGCTGTTTGGTATTTCTGGAGTTGCAAGATGCGGTAAAGACACATTAAAAACTCATTTGCTAAATAAGTTCCAAAAGATGGGATTGCCTAGCATCTCCATTTCTTTTGCCACAGCTTTAAAACAAGATTTAGATCCTTTTTTGAAGGAAAAGTTGAATATTTCTGCTTTTACAGAAAATTCTTCTGAAAAACAGATTATTAGACCAATGCTGGTCTGCTGGGGTACTGATACATGCAGAAAAATTAATCCAGATTTTTGGATTGAAAAGATAGAAAAAAGAATTCAATCTTCTATTGAAAATAAGATCATTGTTGTTATTCCTGATGTTCGTTATGAAAACGAGGCCAAATGGATTCAAAAAAATGGTGGATTTGTTATACATCTTACTAGAATGGGTATCAAACCAGCAAACTTTGAAGAGAAAGTTAATGATCCTATTGTGAAAAAAATAGCCAACGCTCATATAAGATGGAAAACATTCTCAGAAGAAAAAAAGACTTGCAATTATCATATTTCCAAGTTATTCTTCAATCAAGGATGGACAACATATGGAAAATTTAAGTGATTTAGAATTAATAAAAAACATAAGAAATAAAAAGAACTCTAACGAATGCCTTCAAGAATTAATTAATAGGCATTCTGGTATCTATTTAGATATTGTTAATTCTTTTTTAAAATCTTGCCAAAATACATCTTTAAAAGAGGATATCATCGGAGATAAAGATTATGCTATTTACAATTCCGCTTTGAAATTCGACGAAACAAAAGGAACTAAATTTTCTACATTTTTAGGAAATGAAGCTAAATGGATTTGTCTAAACGCTAATAATAAAAACAAAAAATTTATTGAGCTTAACGACAATTCTTGCGATCTGGAAAAAATCCAAGACGAAACTGAAGTAGAAAATTTGAAATTCAATGAACAGATTTTAAAAGATTTTCAGGAACAAATAAGAAATCATCCTGACGAAAGAATTCAAAAAATCTTTCAAATGAGATATTCAGGAAATAAAAAACTAATACCTTGGAGAAAGATTAGCAAGAAAATGAATCTTAGCATTCAAGGATGTATTAATATTCATAATGCAGCTTTGAATTCTATATCAAAAACTATAAGATCTAAATATGAGATTATTAGTCAACGCCCCAATTAATTCTTTGTCCTTTGGCAACGTTTCTTTTAATATTTTAAGAGAACTTTTTAAACAGGGGCATGAAATAGCATTTTTTCCTATTGGAGACAAGATCGAAGCTGAAGCATTCGATAAGTGCGATAAAGAATTTAAGCAGTTTCTTCAAAAATCTATCGACACTAGATATGATTTGATTGAAAAGAATCTACCAACTCTTAAGCTATGGCATATTTTTGGATCTGAAAATCGATTCACCAAGAACCAAAATTTAATCACTTTTCATGAAGTTTCTGAAATTACTGCTTTAGAAAAAAGATTATTGAATTTGCAAGACAAAGTATTTGTAACTTCTAATTTCACCAAAAATATTTTTACTCAAAATGGCGTTTCTAATGTTCATTTTGTTCCATTGGGTTTTGATCCTGATTTTAAAAAGAATGATAAAAACTACTTTCCTAATAAAATTCATTTTGGAATTATGGGAAAATTTGAAAAGCGTAAAAACACCGACAGGATTATCAAGACTTGGCTTAAGCTTTTTGGTAATAATCCAAAGTATCAATTGAGTTGTGCTATCACAAATCCATTCTTAGATACAAATCGTTTTCAACATGAAATGATTAAATTGCTTGACGGTAAGCAATATAATAATTTGAATTTGATCCCAAGAATGCAAACAAATTCAGAAGTTAATGATTATTTAAATAGTATCGATATTGATCTTGGCGGACTTAGCGGCGGAGAAGGATGGAATCTACCATCGTTTAATGCGACTGCATTGGGCAAATGGAGCGTTGTACTCAACGCAACGGCTCACAAGGACTGGGCTACAAAGGATAACTCAATATTAATTGAACCTTCTAGACTTAAAGAATGCTATGATGATGTATTTTTTAAGAAAGGACAAAGCTTTAATCAAGGAAGTTTTTTTGATATTTCGGATGAAGAGATGGAAAACGCAATTTCATCTTCTGTGAAGCATGCTAAAACTATCAACACTGAAGGATTAAAGCTTCAGCAAACTCATTCATATAAAAATACTGTTAATACATTATTGAGTGTCATAAATGACACGCTGTGACAGTTAATGTGTCTCATATGACACTTTTTCATCTAAAAAAGCTGTAAAATAACTGTGAAAAATTGGCACGATTCTTGCTATAAACTAAATACTATGTATAAAACATTAACATATAAA
>JBKCEW010000059.1:0-18669 GCA_046304235.1 Crocinitomicaceae bacterium
ATAGTCAAGTCGAATTCCTTGGAACAAAACTCCCATTCCTATACTTGGCTGAAATGTCAACTTCTTTTGATCTATATTTTCTAGTACATACTGAAAATTTTGAACACCAGAGCGAACAAAAACTAAATTTTTATACCCAAATTCTAATCCTATATTCGGATTCAAACTAAATGGCTTACCAGAAAGTAAAACATTTCTTTTTCCATCAGTTGTTATTTCTGCATCCAACTCTCCTGCTAAATAACTGCCTTTAGTTCCAAATGGCTGTTTGTATTGACCTCCTATCAATATTCGTGGCAAAGTTAATTCCAACCCATTTGAAGGCAAAGCATTTCCAGTAGATGTAAATACATCTTTCGTTTTTTGATCTAAACTAAAAGACCAAGCATTGAATGTTGATGTAGCATCTCTTAGCATAAATCCAACTTTAATCTTTTCGTTAGGTGCAAATAATGCTGAAAAATCCAACCCAAATCCCCAAGCTTTGGCCATGTCACCTACTTTACGATGAATCACTTTTGCAGTACCACCAACCGACAATCCATTTACAGCCAACTTTTTGGCAAATGACAAATTAAAAGCATAATCTGCTGCAGAAAAAAGGGTAATTCTATCAAAGTCAATATTACCTTCTTTATCAATTAATTGTGTAGTATTAGGAATATTATCAACTCCAAAGCGGATAAAAGATAAGCCTAACGCTGTTTTATCATTCACTTTTGTCGAAAAACCAATAAAATCATACTTAGTTAATCCAGCAAAATAATCAGAATGCATTCCCGAAATATCAAATTTTGATTTACTTAAAGTCAATGCTGCAGGATTCCAATACAAAGCCGTTGAACCATCTACCCCTGCAACAATTGCATTCCCTCGTGCTAATGCATCTGCACCAACACCAATTTGTAAAAATTCATTTGAATATTTTGGGGCAATTCCTTTATCTTGGGCATTAACTAAAATGGTCCCTATCAATAAAATTAACAACAGAAATTGCTTAATTTTTAGTTTAAATATCATTAGATTGATAAAAATTTATGTTCTTTGTATCTCTAATTCAGAAAGAGTAAAAATAAACATTTTAATCTTTTTGTTCTAATTTAAGTCGTATGAAGAGTACATTGTCGATGTTTAATATCCCAAACTTATTCACCGCAACCAATTTTATGTGTGGAATAACTGCGATTATTTTATCTGTATCGGGAAGAATCGACTTAGCTCCTTTTGCTATCTATTTGGGTGCAATTTTAGATTTTTTTGATGGATTTCTAGCTAGAAAATTAAATCAACAAGGTGAATTAGGAAAACAAATGGACTCATTAGCTGATGTTGTTACTTTTGGTGTTGCTCCCGGAGTTATGATGATGGTGATGCTTTCTTTTTTGAGCTTAAATAATGTGCGTTTTGATAGCGAAATGACTTTAAATGGAATTTTAGCTGTAAGTTTTGAAACTTGGCTTGATAGTCTATTGAATATGCATCCTCGTTCTTTTATACCTTTTATTGGTTTAATCATTCCTTTCTTTTCAATTTTTAGGCTAGCAAAATTCAACATAGATACACGTCAATCTGATTCTTTTATTGGACTAAACACTCCTGCAAACACTATATTTTTTACTTCGTTTCCACTTCTTTTATTTATTTATCAAGAAGATTTTTTCATTGGAAATACATTCATCAACACCATTATTTCTCCAATGATTCTGATTCCACTAATTATTTTAATGTCAATACTTTTAGTTTCCGAAATTCCTTTCTTTTCATTTAAGTTCAAACACTTTAAATGGAAAGGAAATGAACTTCGTTATTTATTTTTGATAACTTGTGGAATATTAATTCCCACTTTATTGGTGTGGTCAATTCCAATTATTATACTTTTGTATATTATTTTATCTATTGTAGAAAATTTATTTATTAAAAAAGCAAGCATATGAAATTCAAAGCTGAAATCGATGTAATGCCTCTTGATGCATTATTAGACCCTCAAGGAAAAGCAGTTACAAACAGTATGAAAAATATCGGATTACCTGAAATTGATGGTGTTCGTATCGGAAAACATGTTCGTTTGTTTGTTGATGCAGCTACTAAAGAAGAAGCAACTGAAAAAGTGGATGCTGCTTGTAAAAAATTACTTTCTAACCAAATCATGGAAAGTTATACTTTTGATTTAGTTGAAGCTTAATTTCAAATAATCATATTTGCAAGGGTGTCCGTTTTCGAGACACCCTTTTTAATTTTGTTACTTTCTAGTTTTAATACCATGAGAACATACGGCAGTTTGATAGGAAACAAAGAAATAAATACTATTTCCTCTTCTACATTTTCAACAATTAATCCAAAAACGAATCTTATAATCCACAATCAGTTCATCGAAGCTACATTGGATGATGTTCGAAATGCTACTGAATTAGCAAAAAATGCATTGTTTTCATATTCTAAAAGCAATAAAAAAAGTACCTTTTTAAACCTCATCGCAAAAAAGCTAGAAGAGAATAGAAAAATTTTAATTGAAAATTATTGTCTTGAATCTGGTCTTCCTGAAAACAGAGGAAACATAGAACTAAACCGAACCATTTTTCAATTGCAGGCTTTTAGTAAACTTATTGAGAATGAAAATTGGGAAATCGTTCATTTTTCTCAAGCCAATGAAAATCGAACACCAACTAGAAAACCTGAATTAACAAAAAAAAGATTACCAATCGGTGTGGTAGCTGTATTTGGCGCAAGCAACTTTCCTTTTGCTTATTCAACTGTTGGTGGTGATACTGCTGCGGCTTTCGCTGCTGGTTGCCCTGTGATTGTGAAATGTCATCCTTTTCATGCTGAAACGAGTTGTTTAGTTGCTCGATTAGTAAACGAAGCAATTCAAGAACTTGAATTACCAGAAGGTACTTTTAGCCACTTACTTGCCTCTGATTATTTAATCGGCGAAGCATTAATCAAAGATGCTAACATCAGCGCTGTTGGATTTACTGGAAGCATTAAAGGTGGATTAGCCTTACAGAAAATTGCACAAAATCGAACTATTCCTATTCCTGTTTTTGCTGAAATGGGCAGTCAAAACCCAATTTTTATTTTTGAATCTATTTTTAATCAGAAAACTTCAGAATCCCTCTCTAAAAAACTAACTGCTTCCATCACTCAAAATTCGGGTCAGTTTTGTACAAAACCAGGCGTTATTTTTATTCCTCAAAGTAAACATGGAATTCAATTGATAAACGAATTGAAAAAATTAATTCATGAACAGGAAATAGAAGCTATGATACACCCTAACATTTATTTGAATTTTAAGAACCTAACCGAATTAATTGGAGAACAAAAAAATGTAAACCAAACAATTTCAATTAAATATTCAGAGCTTGAAAATCAAGGAAGAGGTATACTAACCGAAATGAATTTTGACACCTACATCAACAATCCCGCTTTTCACCAAGAAGTTTTTGGTCCACATTGTTTTATAGTTAAATATGAAGATGAAAATCAACTAAATGATTTCATCAAAAAAACAGAAGGTCAACTTACTATCTCTATATTCTATGATAATGTATTTTCCTCTTTAAATGAATCATTTCTATTTGAATGTGAGCAAAAAGCAGGCAGAATTATTTTTAATGGTGTACCTACTGGAGTTGAAGTAGATGCAGCGATGCAACATGGAGGCCCTTTTCCGTCTTCTTCAGACAGTCGTTTTACAGCAGTAGGAACAGACTCTATTGACCGATTTACCCGAAAAGTAACATTTCAGAAATAGTATTTTGACTTTCAGAAAAGACAAAAAACATCAAAAACATCTCCTTTAAAAGATAAAAAACACAAAAAATATCTTCTATAAGAGATAAATATTGGTTAAAATATCTTCTATAAGAGATAAAAATGAATAAAAATATCTTTTTAAAAAGATATAATTAATATATTTGTGACATAAAACCATCCGTCATGAGAGAAATATTTAAGCAAATAATCATTCAACGCCAAGATTGGCTGCGAAAAATTGATCTCCAAGTACGAAAAGTCGACTTAGAAAAAAATGCAAACTATGTTTTTACAGGATTAAGACGGGCGGGTAAAACTTTCTATTTATATCAAATCATACAGTCATTCATCAAAAAAAACAACTTTGATAGTATATTATTTATCAATTTTGAAGACGAGCGTTTGATAGGTATGAGTCACCTTCAATTTAATGAGATATTAGAAGCATACAAAGAATTATATGACTTACAACCAATTATATTTTTAGACGAAATACAAAATATTGAACATTGGCAAAAATTTGCGCGTCGCTTAGCAGATGATGGTTACCGTGTTTACGTTACAGGTAGTAATGCAGAAATGTTGAGTAGTGAAATTGCTAGCACCTTAGGTGGACGATACGTTAATAAAGAAATACTACCCTTATCATTTAGTGAATTTCTATCTTTTCAGAACAAAAAGTTTTCTCCGAACGCAATCTATTCGGACGAACGCATTGAATTAAAAAAGCAGTATTTGACTTATTTAGAATTTGGCGGTTTTCCTGAACTACTGAATCTAGAAAACAAAAGAGATTATTTATCCTCTGTATATCAAAAACTGTTTTACGGAGATTTAATAGCTCGATATAAAATATCAAATCCGAATCTATTAAAGTTCTTAATCAAAAAACTTGCAGAAAGTGTAAATAATGAAACTTCTGTAAATAGAATTAAAAACTTAATTAAATCAACTGGAATAAGTATCGGAAGCAACACCTTATTTGACTATCTAAATTATTTAGAATCTTCCTTTTTAATAGCACCTATCAGTAATTATTACAACAAGTTTGTAGAAAAAGAGACCAATAAAAAATACTATTTTTTGGATACTGGAATATTGATGTTGTTTTTAAATGACCAGGATACAAAATTATTAGAAAATCAAATTTACATTGAACTTAGAAGAAGAGGGTTTATTCCTTCTTTCTTAAAAAGTAAATTGGAAGTAGATTTTTATGTCCCAGAAGAAAATTTATTGATACAAGTTTCTTATACAATCTCAGACCCCGAAACTAGAAAAAGAGAAATAAAAGCACTTGAATCGGCGATGAAATCATTGGGAATTGAAGAAAGTTTAATCATCACAATTGACGAACGTGAAATAATCGAAACTGATCAAGGTACTATTAGAGTTATACCAGCGTTTGAATGGTTATTAAAAGAATAAAAATTCAGAATGAAACAATAAGAATTAATATTACCTTTTCTTCCCTCTACCTCCAGTACTTTTGGGTTTTCCTTTACCAAATAAACTAGGCCTATTGCCAGAACTTTTTGATTTTGGCTTAAAACTAGAAGTTGTAGATTTTGGTTTAGCTGATTGTGGCTTTGCTTTAGGCTTAGACTTTTCTGTTTCAGAAGAAGACTTTTGAATCATCGAAAAAATACCATCCAGCTCTTTATCTGTTAAATCACGCCATTCTCCTAAGGGAATACCAGTCAAAGAAACATTCATAATTCGAACACGCTCTAATTTTCGAACCTCGTAGCCAAAATATTCACACATCCGTCTAATTTGACGATTCAATCCTTGAATTAAAGTAATACGAAAAACCAAGGTGCTCTCTTGAGAAACTTTACATTTTTTGGTAACCTGTCCTAAAATCGGAACACCTGTTGCCATAGATGTTATAAACTTCTCCGTTATTGGTTTATCAACGGTAACTAAATATTCTTTTTCGTGCGCATTTTCAGCGCGTAATATTTTATTAACAATATCACCATCATTCGTAAGAAAAATCAATCCTTGCGAATCTTTATCTAAACGACCTATATTAAAAACTCGTGTAGCATGATTTACATAATCGACTATATTTCCTTTTGTAGAATCTTCAGTGGTACAAGTAACACCAACAGGCTTATTAAAAGCAATATAAACTTTATCTTCAGCAGTAAGGGGTTCTAACTTATTTCCATTAACAGAAACTTTATCATTAGGTCGAACGACATCACCAACAACTGCCCTACGACCGTTAATCATTACGGCTCCCTTTTCAATAAACTTATCCGCCTCACGACGGGAACACATACCGCTTTCAGCAATAAATTTATTAAGTCGTATGCCTGCGTTTCTATCCATAGAGTAATAATGTGCTTATATCTAGTAATATCGAAAAGATGTAATTCCTACTTACTTCGTCAACTCCTTAAATACTTCTTCTAATGTTTTCTCTTCTTTACGAAGCGTTAACACCAATAAATTATGTTTTTGAGCAAATTGGGCGATTACTTTTCTTAAATCAAGATTTGCAGATGATTCAATTAACCAAGCGTTTTCTCCAACATTTTCAACATTTGAGATTCCTGTTTCTTTCTTCAAGTGATTTTTGTTAAAGTCACCTTCAAACTCAACATAGACTACTTGTTTATTGTCTTCATATTGAAGCTCTGAAGCACTGTTATCTGCAACAATTTTTCCAGATTTAATAATAATCACACGATCACAAATCGCTTCTACTTCCTGCATAATGTGTGTTGAAAGCATCACTGTTTTAGACTTTCCAATATTTTTAATCAACTCGCGAATTTCAACCAATTGATTTGGATCTAAACCAGTGGTTGGTTCATCTAAAATCAATACTTCCGGATCGTGAATAATGGCTTGTGCTAACCCAACACGTTGACGATATCCTTTGGAAAGCATTCCAATTTTTTTATTTTGTTCTACTTCTAAACCAACTTGTTGTATCATTTCGTCAATACGTTGTTTTAAGTTCGGAACTTTGTATATTTTCCCAACAAACTCCAAATATTCACGTACATACATATCCAAATATAACGGATTATTTTCAGGTAGATACCCTATTTTCTTTTTGGTTTCTTTTGAATCTATATCTACTTCTTCTCCACAAATTTTCACTTCACCAGAGGTCGCTGGCATATACCCAGTTAAAATCTTCATCGTAGTTGATTTACCAGCTCCGTTAGGACCTAAAAACCCTACAATCTCTCCTTTGTTAATTGAAAATGAAATGTCATTTACAGCAGCTTGTTCGCCATAAAATTTGAAAAGATTCTTTACTTCAATAGACATAATTCGATTTTTTTACGAAGATAATGAAAACTTGATGAATCACTTCCTTATATATAACATGCTATCCTAAATATTCGTTAAATTCGTATTCAAAATCAAAGGTATTGCAAGGCAAAGTCATCAAATCAACAGGAAAGTGGTATTTAGTTTCCACAAGTGAACATGGAATCGTAGAATGTCGTGTAAGAGGAAAAATTCGTTTAGATGGATTGAGAACAACAAATCCAATTTCGGTAGGAGATAATGTAATTGTGAATGATGAATTAGATAAAGAGGGAAAAGGGGTAATCACTTCGGTGAACGAACGTAAAAACTATATCGTCAGAAAATCTACAAATCTGAGTAAAGAATCTCAAATTTTAGCAGCTAATATTGATATGGCCTACCTGATGGTAACATTAAAATCCCCAGTTACACATTTAGCTTTCATTGACAGATTCTTGGTATCAGCAGAATCATTTCGAATTCCTGTAACCATCCTATTCAATAAAATTGACACCTATACTGAAGACGACTTGTTTTATACGGATGCACTAATGGATATGTATGAAACCATTGGTTACAAAAACCATAAAATTAGTGCGGAAAATGCTGAAAATCTTGACTTTTTAAGAACTGAAATAGCAGACAAACACGTTATGATTTCGGGTCACAGCGGTGTGGGTAAATCTACTTTAATAAATCGTTTAGACCCAAATTTAGAATTAAGAACTGGAGAAATTTCAGAATACCACCAACAAGGTCAACATACGACCACCTTTGCTGAAATGCATGCGTTATCTTCAGGAGGATACATTATTGACACCCCTGGAATTAGAGCGTTTGGTATTACAGGTTTAGAAAAAGAAGTAATCTCACATTATTTTCCTGAAATGCGTGAATTGTTGGGTGAATGTAAGTTTCACAATTGCCAACATCTGAACGAACCTCATTGTGCGATAAAACAAGCTGTTGAGGAAAATAAAATTTCACCATCTCGTTATCACACCTATGTACAATTGATGACTGAAGATGAAAGTGAAATACACCGAAAAAAAGAATTTTAATTAGATTAAAATGAGAGTAGTCATTCAGCGTGTTTCTGAAGCATCTGTTTCTATTGATTCTCAAGTGAAAGCTAAAATCAAACAAGGTTTAATGATTTTAGTAGGTATATCTTCAGAAGATAATCAAGAAGATATTGATTGTTTAACTCAAAAAATCATCAACTTACGAATTTTTAATGATGAAAATGGAAAAATGAATCTATCCCTACTAGACGTAAAAGGAGAAGTTTTATTAATCAGTCAGTTTACCCTCTTTGCATCAACTAAAAAAGGAAACCGACCAAGTTTTATTCAATCCGCAAAACCTGAGATAGCAGTACCTTTATACGAACAACTCATTGAATCGTTAAAAGCTAATGGAATTGAAATTAAAACAGGAACTTTTGGTGCAGATATGAAAGTGTCATTAACCAATGACGGTCCCGTAACGATCAGTATAGATTCTAAAAACAAAGAATAATGGAAATAAAAGAAGCGCAACAAATTGTAGATAATTGGATTAAAACAGTTGGTGTTCGTTATTTCAACGAATTAACTAACATGGCGATGCTTACAGAAGAAGTAGGTGAAGTTGCACGAATTATTGCACGTCGTTATGGAGAACAATCTGAAAAAGAAAGCGATAAAAATAAAGATTTAGGAGATGAACTAGCGGATGTGCTTTTTGTATTAATCTGCCTTGCAAACCAAACCGGCGTAGATTTAGAAGAAGCTCTTCAAAAAAACCTTGATAAAAAAACAGGAAGAGACAGCGAAAGACACAAAAATAACGAAAAGTTAAAGTAAGGTTTTTTACACCTTACTTATCAAATTCAGCTTTCAAACTTAAATCAAGGCTTTTGAAACTATGCGTTAAAGCACCAACAGAAATAAAGTCAACCCCCGTTTCAGCGTAATCCCGAATCGTATCAATAGTAATACCTCCAGACGCTTCGGTTTCATAATTCGATGGAATTAATTTTAATGCTTCTTCCAATTGTTCAACGGTGAAATTATCTAACATAATTCGATCCACACCCCCAATGGCTAACACTTGATTTAACTCATCAAAATTTCTTACTTCAATTTCTACTTTTAAATTTTTACCTGATTCTTTTAAATAAGCTTGTGTACGTTCGATAGCTGGTTTAATTCCACCAGCATAATCTATGTGATTATCTTTCAACATAATCATATCATACAAAGCAAAACGATGGTTTTCTCCACCACCTATACGTACCGCCCATTTTTCCATATAACGAATACATGGAGTTGTTTTACGTGTATCCAAAAGTCTTGTATTGGTTCCTTCTAATAAAGACACTATTTTATTGGTTTGAGTAGCGATCCCACTCATGCGTTGCATAAAATTCAGAACCAATCTTTCTGTAGCTAAAATAGAACGTGAAGAACCAGTAACAGTAAATGCAATATCTCCTTTTTTAACAGGGGTGCCATCTATGATACGAACATCAACTTTCAAAGAAGGGTCATATTTTTTGAAAATACGAACAGCTAAGTCAACTCCTGCAAGTATTCCATCATCTTTAACAAATAAAGTTGCTTTTCCTTTAGCAACTTCTGGAACACAGGCTAAACTGGAATGATCTCCATCTCCAATATCTTCTAACAATGCTGATTCAATAATTTCATCTACTTGCATGACCACTAATTTTATTGATTTGTATTCAATCGTAAAGTTAGTAGTTTTTTAATTGATGCGTTTAAATTGCTTCAATCGAGTTTAATTAAAAATAATTTGTTTACTTCTTGAACGAATATAATTAAATAGACAAATTCATTTTTTTATTTTTGTTAACTAAACGTAAGATTATGTCAGAAATTCAAGAAACAACAAAACCAAAAAGTAATGGTATACTTCTTCTAGTAGTTATTGTTTTACTATCTATCTCAGCATATTTAGCTTTTTCATTAACTAAAAAGAATAAAGAATTAAATACTTGTTCTAACGCTAACAAAGTATTGGAGGCAGATATCAACGGAATGAATGAAATGATGTCTGGTTATGTTGGTAATTTAAGTCATGACCTAAAATCTGACTTTCAACAAATGTTGAATACATACGATGCATTAAAAGTCAAAGATTCGACACAAGCATTACAAGTTCAAGAACAAAAAACAAAGATTCAATCACTTATAAATCAATTAAATAGCGGCAAAAAATTAAGTGCGCAGCAAATCTACACCCTAAAGAAAGAAAATGAGACGTTACGAAACATCATGAAGGGGTATGTAAAACAAATTGATTCATTAAATACGATGAATGTAAAATTATCGAGTGATTTAGAAACTAAAAAACAAGAATTACATCTTACATCTAGTGAAAGAGATCAATTTAAAGCACAAGCCGAAGAAAGTGCTACGCTGGTAAAAAAAGGATCTAAACTTACCGCTTTAGGTTTTAATTCAGGAGCGTTACGTATGAAACTGAATAATACTACAGAAACGACTAATAAAGCAAAAAGTGCTGTACAACTTAAATCAGGTTTTACGATTTCTGCAAATTCATTATCAAAAGCAGGAAGAAAAGTAGTTTATTTACAAATAACTGATCCGGAAAGCAAAATCTTACAAGCCAAAGAAAGTTTTGTCATTAATACAGATGCTGGTAGTGTTCCTTATTCTGATAAGAAAGAAATTGATTACAACAATGAAAATCTAGATGTAACTATCTATTATGATTTAAAAGAGGGTGAGGCTTTGAAAGGAAATTATAAGGTTAGAATTATTTGTGAAGGACAAACAATCGGTACAGATAGTTTTACATTGAAATAAAAAACAACATAAAAATAAAAGGGGCTGTTCAATTGAAGAGCCCCTTTTATTTTTTGTTTTGTTCGTAATTGAAACTTATTTCCAAACACCCATGGCACAGAATTTATCAATACGTTGATTAATTCTTTCCGTAGGATTTATTTTTTCTAATTCAACAAGGGTTGATTTAACATATTGCTTTACTGTCTCAAACATTTCTTCTTGACTTCTATGAGCACCATTAATCGGTTCTTTTAAAACTTCATCAACCAAATTCAGATTTTTCATATCTGTTGAAGTCAATTTCAGGGCTTCCGCCGCTTTTTCCTTGTAATCCCATGATCTCCACAAAATAGAAGAACAAGATTCTGGCGAAATCACTGAATACCAAGTATTTTCTAACATCACTACTTTATCTCCAACTCCAATACCCAAAGCACCACCGGATGCCCCTTCGCCAATAATGATACAAATCACAGGAACTTTCAAACGCATCATTTCATAAATATTGCGCGCGATTGCTTCTCCTTGACCTCTTTCTTCAGCTTCTAAACCTGGAAATGCTCCAGGCGTATCAATAATCGTAACAATAGGTTTATCAAATTTTTCCGCTAGCTTCATTAAGCGCAAGGCTTTTCTATATCCTTCAGGATTAGCCATACCAAAGTTACGGTATTGACGCATTTTTGTATTGATTCCTTTTTGTTGACCGATAAACATCACTGATTTACCATCTAACAATCCAAAACCACCAACCATCGCTTTATCATCTTTCACAGAACGATCACCATGTAACTCTTGGAAAGTTCCGTTGGTAATAGCGTTAATGTAAGCTAATGTATACGGTCTATCTGGGTGACGAGACAACTGAACGCGTTGCCAAGGAGTTAGATTAGAGAATATTTCTTTCGTTTTTTCTTCTAACTTTGACTGAAGCACATTGATTTTGTCTGTCATATCAATCTCAGTAGTTAAACCAATTTGCTTGGTTTGCTCAATTTGTTCTTCCAATGCTTTTATTGGTTCTTCAAAATCTAAATATGTTGACATAATATTAAATTTGTGGATGTAAAATTACAAAATTTGTCCAAACCTAATGAATTCTTGACATGATATTATACCCTCCTTGCAAAATAAACCTTGGTTTACATATACTTCACAAAAGAAACGATGGGTTCCATGAATTGGATACATGTATGTATGAAATTCCATTATTCGATATCTTAGAGATAATTCCATCTGAAAATTTTGAATTCAGCTCTTCTGGTCTGAGTATTCCTGGAGAGATTGAAACTAATCTATGTGTAAAAGCGTTCAAACTTTTAAAAGAAAATCATGGTATTTCAAATGTGAAAATGCATTTACACAAACAAATTCCGATGGGTGGAGGTCTCGGTGGAGGATCTTCTGACGGAACTTATGTCCTTAAAATGCTTAACGAATTATTTAAATTAGGTCTATCTGAAGAAACTCTCGAAAAATATGCCGCTACGTTAGGCAGTGACTGTGCATTTTTTGTTCGTGGTAAAGCTCAAATAGCAAATGGTAGAGGTGAAATCTTGTCTCCAGTTAAATTAAATCTGAAAGGACTTTACTTAAAGATTATAAATATTGGTATTCATATTTCTACAGCGAATGCTTATAAAGGCATTGAGTTTCAAAAACACAACTTAAAAATCGATGGATTAATCGATTTAAAACCTAAAGATTGGAAAGGAAATCTTCAAAATGACTTTGAGATTAGTGTATTTAAAAATCACCCTATATTAGAAGACGTAAAAAAACAATTATACGAAGAGGGAGCGATATACGCATCCATGTCAGGAAGTGGTTCGACTATGTATGGAATATTCAATGAAACACCTGAAAAAAATTCATTTGCACGTTTTAATCCTGAATACGAAATAATTATTGAACTTTAATTACAATTTTTGTTTATTCGTTCCATAATCTCTTTAAACCCAAGATTTACGGCGTTATGCCAATCTAAACACGCTCCATTTTTATCTCCCAGCTGAAATTTTGCGTCACCTCGTTGCACATAAACATTTACATTATTAGGCTCCCTAGATAAAACGATATCACAATCTATTATCGCTTCAGCAAATTTTTGCATTTGCATTTTAATAAAGATATTAGACCTATTCACTTCTAAGTTTTTTGAATCTAATTCTAAGGCTTTATTATTATCAATCAATGCGCCTCGATAATCACCCAATTCAGACTTTACAATAGCCCGTTGAATAAATGCATCAGCGTACTTTTCATCTAACTCAATCGCCTTACTAAAATCTTCGATTGCAATAATGTAATTACGTGTTTTCATGCTCGTTTTCCCTCTGTAAACATAAAACTTAACCCCATTGGAGTCTAAAACAATTGATTTTGAAAAATAATCTATCGCATTTTTGAATTCACCTAATTCCAATTTTAATAATCCCAAATGAAAATACGTTTCTGCGTTAGAAGTGTCTTTTTTCAAAACAAAATTAAAATCGTGATTTGCCGCTTTAAAATCACCTAACTTTAGATAAGCATCTCCACGTTTCAAATAAAGCTCAGACCATGATGTATCAATCAATAAAACACGATTATAATCCTCAATAGCACTTACATAATTACTGATACTTTGTTTTAAATCTGCTCTAGCTACAATGGCATCTACAAATTCTGGATCTATTTCTACAGCTTTGTTATAATCAGAAATTGCATTAATTTTTTCTCCTAAAATTGTGTTCATTTCTGCTCTATAAAAATAGGAATACAAATGTTTAGGGTCAATTTGAATAACTTTATTAAAGTCAGAGATAGCGTCTTGATATTTGTTTAAATCTTTGTAACATAGAGCTCTACTATAATATGCATTCGCATCTCTAGGAGAAATTTCAATCGCTTTGGAAAAATCATATACTGCTTCATTGTATTTTTTCAATTTTACATGTAAACCGCCACGATTTCGGTATGCACGCTCATAGACAGAATCAATTTGTATGCATTTTTCATAATCTTCAATTGCACCAAAATAATTCCCTATCTCTGCTTTTGCTTGTCCACGATTAAAATATGCATTTACGAACATACTATCTTTGGCAACCGATCGATCAAAATCATCAATTGACTTAGCATAATTGCGCAACATATGGTGTGTATTCCCTCGATTAAAATAAGCCAAAGAATTGTTTGTGTCAAGTTTAATTGATTTTGAAAAATCATTAATTGCCTCCCTATGTTCACCTATTTCAGATTTAGCTATCCCTCGATTCATATAAAAATTAGATCTAGTAGAATCCAGTTCTATTGCTTTCGAAAAATCTGAAATTGAACCTAAAAAATCTTTATTATCGAATTTAGTGTTTCCACTGATAAATAATTCTTCAGCTGTTTGTGCTGTTAGATTTAAGCATATCAGTACGAAAAAAAGAAAAACTATAAATTTCATGATAATGTGTGTCTTTGTTTAATTTATGAAGATAATAAATAAATTATAACTTATTGAAAGTCGGTTTGTTTTTTAAAACGATTCTAAGGAAATTTCACATCCCACAAAAACAAAGCATGAGCGGGTACTGATGTTTTCGCTTCTGAGCGATCTTTTTTATTTAATATTTCTGGAATTGAATGAACCTCAAGTTTTCCGTAACCTATCTCTAACAAGGTACCAACTGTTGCTCTTACCATATTTCGTAAAAATCGATCTGCAGTGATTTGAAAATACCATTTTCCGTTTTCATATTCAACCCAAACAGCCTCACTTACATCACATAGATTCGTATGAACATCTGTATGAAGCTTTGAGAAGGAAGTGAAATCTTTATTCCCTAAAAGTTTGATAGCTGCTTCATTCATTTTTTGATAATCTACTTTCTGATGAAGCAACAAACTTGTTTCATTTAAAAAGGGATCTTTTTGATGATGAACAAAATAACGATAACTTCTTTCAGTCGCATCAAATCGGGCATGAAAATGATCTGAAACTATTTTAATGCTATAAAATACAATGGAAGGAGGAAGAATTTTGTTCATTTTATACAACAGCACATCTTCATCGTACTTTGATTCATCTAAATCAACATGTATCACATAATATTTTGCATGAACTCCTGTATCGGTTCTACCACAACCTACTATTGAAACTTTGGTTTGATATAATTTTTGGAAACAATCCTCAATTTCAGATTGAACAGCATGCTGTTTAGGTTGTCTTTGCCAACCAAAAAAATGAGAACCATTGTAAGCTAAATCAATGCGATACCTTTTCATATCAGAGAATATTTACTTCCCTTTCTAATTCAATTGAAAACTTTGTGTATACATCATCAATAATTGCTTGTGACAATTCAAAAATCTCTTTCCCAGTAGCCCCCCCATAATTTACCAACACCAATGCTTGCTTTGTATGAACACCGCAATTACCAACTTTTTTTCCTTTCCAACCAGCTGTCTCAATCAACCAACCTGCAGGAATTTTTACTTGATTTGAGTTTATAGTGTAACTAGGAACATCTGGATAACTTATTTTGATGGTTTCATATAAAGTAGTTGAAACAACTGGATTTTTAAAAAAACTGCCCGCATTTCCTAATTCTTTTGGATCTGGAAGCTTACTTTTTCGTATTGAAATAACAGCATCACTCACCTCTTTTATAGAGGGTGTTGTAATTCCTTTGGACGCTAATTCAGCATTTATTGCCCCATAACTAGTGTTTAATACTGCATGTTTCTGTAACCTGAAATATACATGGGTAATAATGAATTTTCCTTTTAGTTTTCGCTTAAAGACACTCTCTCTATAACCAAATTCACATGCTTCATGAGAAAAAGTATGAATTTCTTTTGTAGCAATCTCTAATGCTTCTAATTTTTCAAAACAATCTTTTATTTCAACCCCATAAGCACCAATATTCTGCATGGGTGAAGCCCCTACACTCCCGGGAATTAAAGATAAATTCTCCAAACCATAATATTGATTTTCAATTGAAAACATTACTAAATCATGCCAAACAACTCCCCCTCCCACTTTTAGTAATACAGTTTCAGATGTTTCTTCAGCTACTTCTACTCCGAGTATTTCATTTTTTAAAACTAGTCCTTGAATGTCATTTGTTAATAATAAATTACTTCCTCCACCAAGTATAGTGAGTTGATTTCCTGCCGATTGATCTAATAATGATTGTAAGGTATTTAGATCAGAAAAAGTAGCAAACAACTCAGCATAAGAATCTATACCAAAAGTGGTGAATGGCTTTAAATTAACGTGCTTACGAAACATCTTTAGTTTATTTTAATTCATAATAGTGTGGGATTCTCATCTGAATTCCTTCGAATTTCTCAAAAGTAGAAATTGTATGTAAATAGTCCTCTACAAGTTTGGGCATTTTATGCTTTGTCAATGAAATTTTAGAATTTTCTTTCATTTCATCTAATTCTTCTAACCAAGTTTCAAGTGCTTCTTGTTTTTTTATTGGCCAATATTTGATTACCGGTGACTTTAACTTAACTTTTTTAATTGCATATTTGATAGCATCATCTAAACCTCCAATTTCATCAACTAACCCGATTTGTTTTGCTTTTGCACCTATCCAAACTCTTCCTCTAGCAATACGATGTACCTCAACTTTGCTTAATTTTCTTCCTTGAGCAACTTTTGAGACGAAATCGGAATAAATTCCATTGACATCTTTTTGAATAATGGCTATCTCTTGAGAAGAAAGTCTTTTATTCAATGAAAGTACTGCATGTTTATTCGTTTGAACACGATCGAAAGTAACCCCTAATTTTTCTTCGAACAATCTTCCAGTATATGGTATAACTCCAAAAACACCGATTGAACCAGTAATTGTTGTTGGCTCTGCAAAAATATAACTCGCAGGAGTAGATATATAATAACCACCAGAAGCTGCTAAATCACCCATCGAAACGATTACTGGTTTTATTTTATTTGCTAACATGACTTCACGCCAGATGATATCACTTGCTAAAGCTGAACCACCTGGACTATTTACACGTAAAACAATTGTTTTTATCGATTCTTCGAGTCGTGCCTCACGAATGTAGGATGCTACTTTGTTTGAAGATAATTCTTTTCCATCAAATGTAATTTCTCCCTCAGCTAAAATAACAGCTACGGAAGGATTTTTTACATCCACTAAAGACTGATCTTCATAAAAAGATTTTTTTGCATATTTTTCAAAATGAATAAATGGTAATTTTTTATTTAATGACAAGCGTATTTTTTTTGCTAATAAAGCATCTATTTCATCTTGATAAAGCGCTTCTTTCAACAATCCAACATTCACTGCTTCTGAAACAGTTGTCATAGATGCATTTTCTGCATAACGATTCAATTTTTCCTTTGATATGCCAGTGCTTTTAGAGAGATCTGTCTTAATTTCCTCCCAAATAGCATTGTAAATTTCTTGGGTTTGTAATCTTGCCGAATCTGAAAGTTTGGTATGTATATAGGGTTCGACAGCGCTTTTGAAGTGATTTTCATGACCTCGAATCACTTGCATTTCAACTCCTAACTTAGTTAGTGTATTGTAGTAAAACTCATACTCTCTTCCTAAACCTAAAAATTCAATGTGTGTTGAAGGAAAACCATAATTTTCCTGTGCCGACGAAGTAAGATATAATTGCTTTAGTGTTATTAATTCACCTGTATTGTATGCTACAACAAATTTTCCTGATTTTTGAAAAGATTCAATCCCCTTTTTTAGTTCTTTTATGGTTGTATATCCCGCATTCAAATTAGATAATTCCAAATAGAGACCTTTAATTGTTGGATCTTTTTTTGCTTTCTCTAAACCAAAAAGTAAATCTGATAATCCAAGCTGTTCTTTTACAGAGAGGTTATAAGGGTCAAACTCACTTTTGCTATTTTCTAAAATAGTTCCATCAAGTCGCATTTTTAAAATGCCAGTAGCATTCTCTTCTTTTTCAACTCCAGAAAAGCTCGCTATTAAACCTCCCAAAACCCCAAAAAAAGCAAATAAACTAATTACTCCTGCTACAATTACAGCGATTAAAGTAGGCCAAAAAATGCGCCAAAAAGAGATTTTCATACGTTTATCTATTACTGGATCAATGAACAAAAATAATCAACCCTATCTAGATAAAGCTAAAAGATTAATACTTTTGAAAAAATTAGTAACAAAATGAATCAAGATACCATTGTTTATATTGGCTTA
Source organism: Crocinitomicaceae bacterium (assembly GCA_046304235.1). Taxonomy (GTDB): domain Bacteria; phylum Bacteroidota; class Bacteroidia; order Flavobacteriales_D; family Crocinitomicaceae; genus CANHVK01. Next base: position 18,035 of record JBKCEW010000059.1, read on the forward strand.
GGATCCAATCTTGGTAATAAAGAAGAAAACATTAAAAGAGCAATATTGTTATTGCAAGAAAAATACAATACAAACCTAATATCCAGTTTATATGCATCTGAACCTTGGGGCTATAATTCTGATTCACATTTTTTTAATGCTGTGATTTGCATATCAACGAACGAATCTCCTATTTCTGTTTTCAATTCACTAAAGTTGATTGAATCAAAACTCGGTAGAATAAAAAAGAATACAGATCGTTATGAAGACCGTATTATCGACTTAGACATTCTGTTTTATGGTGAGGAAATAATTGAAAATGAAATAATAACAATTCCACATAAAGAAATATCTAACCGAAGATTTGTCCTAGATCCTTTGAATGAATTAACTCCAGACTTCATTCATCCAGTATTAAAAAAAACAATTCATGTCCTATTAGAAAATTGTCAAGACACCTCAATATTGGAACAAATAACTAATAATTAATCGTCAAAAGAAATTTATTACGTATAATTGTAAATTAATAAATAATTAAGTTTTTGCTCTAATTTAAAACGGCTAGAAATGAATTATCACTTAAAAAGTCTTGCAACATTAATATTAGCAGGCACTTTAGCTGCAAGTTGCAACCTATTAAAAGATCTAAATTACAC
>JBKCEW010000060.1:0-12158 GCA_046304235.1 Crocinitomicaceae bacterium
TTAATATATTGCTCACTATTCGAACTGTATAGTACAGATGTAGGTATTTTATATTCCATATCAAACATATTAACACCTTTTTTAAACCCTTCAATATACATAGATAAAAACTCCCATCTATTTACTACTTCTTTAACTTTAGAATCTAAATTAAAATATTCTAAATCATTATTTACAAACAAATACGCAAGTTCAGGAGTATAGATTTTCACATTATCACTATCTAATACAAAACTATAATATCCAACTTTTTTAAATTCCCGTTGAATAGTTTGATACAAATGATTTTGTTTAAAATCTTCATTATCAAAAACATCTATCTTATACCTATCTCCTAACATACTCTTCCAATAAAATAGTTGTTCTGCCAATTGATTTTTAACTTTTTTAAAAGCTGATATTTCTTCTTCTGTTGAGTAATTTTCTTCTTTTAATGCAATTGATATTATTTTAATATAATCCTTTAATAACTCCTTTTTTTTAGAACCGAATTGTAAATCAACATCATTTCTCCATTTAGGGAAATGGTCAGGAATTTTTTGAATTAATAGTGCTTTATAAAAAGGTTTACATAACGATAATTCTTTATTTATTTTTTCCAGTAATTCTGGTTCTTTTTTAAAAGCCATTTCAGGATTTAATAAAATCCATTCTATCCATTCTTCAAAATGTTCCATAAATATTAATTAATCTTTCTAAAACCTGACGTTAATACATCAGTTTCTTTATGTATTTGTTCATTTTCAAAACTATCCAAATAGTTCTCAGTAACATCTACTGAACTATGACCCAATAATTCACTTATCATCTCTATTTTAGAACCTGAGCGCTTTAAAACAGTTGCAAAACTATGACGAGCAAAATAAGTTGTTACAGGTTTATCTATACCAACTTCATTACATATCAGTTTTAAATACTTGTTTATCTGCTTTGTTAGTTGCCTACAAATTTTAAGTTCTCTTTCAGCAGAAATTCCAACTTGAAAATGAGGAAAAATATAATTAGATTTTTGAATAGAAGGAACTCCCCACTTTTTGATTATGTCCAAAGCTTCAGACTTTAATGCAACTATAATTTTTTTACTCTCTTTTTTACTACGTCTTGTTTTAGCTCTTGTATAATATAAAGTTTGCTGTTCGATATTTTCCCATTTCAAAAGACAAAAATCTTTTACATTCATACCATTACATAAATACAAAAACAACCAATAATCTTTAGCCATTTCTTTTGTAGAATTTGGAACAGCTTTATAATTATAAATTCTTCCAATTTCTTCTAAAGTCAACGCTTTTTTAATGTTTCTACTGGTTGGTATAGAATATTTATTCTTTGCTTCTCCAAATGGATAAAGTGACTTGTCAATGTTTTGTAAGTTATAAATTGCTCTTAAACTTCTTAGATAAATACCAATAGTTGTTAGACTTTTACCATTTGAAATCATCCAATTTTCGTATTTTTTTAATTGGTTTATATTAATATCAGCAAAAGACAAATTCGAATTAAATTCATTAAGACTATTTCTTGCACATTCATAACTTGAAGCAGTTCCAACCCTATTTTCCAGTTTTAATTGTTCAATATATTTATCAAATGCAAATGAAACGCTATTTTGTACATTTCTTTGTTCTAAAAAACTTTCTTCAAATATATCGTAAGTAAAAACTGGAAGTTTATTTATTATATTCTCTGCCTTGTTCAGAAAATAATTGACCTTTGTAAAAATTTCTTTCTGCTCAGTTGTCCTTCTTTTACCTTTAAAAATTTGTTCATAATCATTTGGAGTTAAATAAACCCCAGTTGGAAAATATTTTCTTTTTCGATTAAAAGTAATTCTAATCTTAACAGAACATTCACCTGTTTTGGTAGGTCTTAAATCATCAAGGTATATTATCGCTTCAGCTATTTTCATTTGTAACACATTTGTAACACAAATATATCATAACAACACAAAAGAAACAAATAATAAAAACAAAGATAAAACAATAAAATATTGTTTATAAAGTATTTAATTATTTGTTTTTTATCAATTTTTAGTATTTGTTAATATGTGAGTTATGACTGTTAATCAGAGGGTCCCTGGTTCGAGCCCAGGAGAGAGCGCTAGAAAAACCCAGTAAACACACAGTGTTTACTGGGTTTTTTGCTTCTACACTCTTCCTTTGATTACCACGCAGTATCTTTAGGGCCAATCAATTTTAGTACCAAAAACAGAGATTTTAGGCACTTGGTATATGAAATACTTGCACAAAACTTGCACATAAATTCATAGTAATTGCACATTACCTAACAACTAATGGCAACTATTAAATTAACCTTGGACACGCGCAGAGCCAAGAAAAATGGAACTTATAATCTTGTAAATTTCCACGAAATAAAGATTCAGCATAAACAAATCCAAATTCGTGAAACAATCGATTACAAACATCAACATCTAAATAAACATGCCCATTGAGCAATATATCAAAAGCATAAAATTCATTGTTTGGTAAATAATACACCCCTTTCTGAACTGTTTTAGCTAATAGGTCCTTTTTGACATTTATGTGAGGATAATATCCACCAAAATACTCTCCAAAAATGGACAAGGAATTTATTTCAAATTCCTGTTTTAATGAACGATATAAACTGAAAATTTTATCCGAATATTTTTCTCGTAATTGATTTATACGAAAAAAAGATGCTTCATCTTCTATGATTTCTGTACGTTTAGCAAATTGAATAACTTTCCCATCTGTTATAATACACACATTCGAACCGTGAACCTTTTCTTGAACAACGTATTCCATTTGATCATAGCCTTCCGTTTTAATTTTATCTAGAAACGATGTTAAATAGGTATTTTCTATTGTGGAATACTTTCTAAATTGCATACACGAACAAAATTAAATTCAAAAGTTATATTGAATTTAACTAAAAAGGTTTTCTCTGGCAATTAAAATTCAATAAAAATCAGCCAATAACAACCATTATCAAATCATAAATAATTTTATGGAAAATTTTTATTACTCGCGGAATCTATATATATTTACCCACTTTCCGCTAACAATAAAAATATTTATGAATAAAAAAATAATTGGTAGAATCTCTGAAAAAGCCTCATTGAATGATGTTTACAGCTCTAATGAATCACAATTTTTAGCGATTACAGGCAGGCGAAGAATTGGAAAAACATATTTGATAAATTCATTTTTTGATAAAAATATTACATTCCATTTTAGTGGAATATTGAATGCAAGTTTTGGACAACAATTACAAAATTTTCAATATAGTTTAACTAGTTATTTTAAATCAGAAAAGCCAGCGAACATTCCAACAAATTGGTTGAGTGCCTTTCAAAATTTAAGTATATGTCTTCAAAAAAATAAAAAGAAAGGAAAACAGATAATATTCATAGATGAGCTCCCTTGGTTAGATACACACAAATCCAATTTTATAGCCGCTCTAGATTGGTTTTGGAACTCTTGGGCAGTAAATAGAAATATTTTACTAATTGTTTGTGGTTCTTCTACTTCTTGGATCATTAATAAAGTGCTAAATAACAAAGGAGGATTACATAATAGAATTACAAAGCGAATTCATTTAGAACCTTTTACATTACATGAAACAGAATTGTTTTTAAAGTACAAAAAAGTACAACTTTCTAAATATCAAATAACACAATTGTATATGTCACTTGGAGGGGTCCCACATTATTTAAAAGAGGTGAAACCTGGAGAAAGCGCACTGCAAGCAATCGATCGAATTTGTTTTCAAAAAGACGGATTATTAGTAAATGAATTTGATAATTTATACAAAGCGTTATTTAAGAACTCAGAACTTCACTTAAAAGTAATTTTTGCTTTATCGTCAAAATCAAGAGGCTTGACGCGAAATGAAATATTATCACTAACAAATTTAAATGATGGTGGAAGCTTTACAAATGTATTAAACGAATTGGAATGGTGTAATTTCATACGACTTCAACCAGCTTATGGTCGTACAAAAAAAGATACGCTGTATCGATTAAGTGATGAATATTCTCTTTTTTACATCCGATTTATAAACAAGCAAAAAACGATTAATTGGACACTTTTAGGCCAATCTCAAAAATGGAAATCTTGGAGTGGATATGCTTTTGAAAACATTTGTCTTAAACATATGTCACAATTAAAAAAAGCATTAGGTATTAGCAATGTTTTTTCTGAAATAACAAGTTACACACAGAAAGCAAAAACGGATGTTTCAGATGGAACTCAAATAGACTTACTAATAGACAGAAATGACGGTATAATTAACGTTTGTGAAGCAAAATTTTATGACAAACCATTTGTAATATCAAAAGAGTATGCCACAAAATTAAACAAGAAAATAAATGTTTTTCAAGAAAACTCAAAGTCAAATAAAACAATCTTCCCAACAATCATTACCACATTCGGGCTTCAAGCAAATGAACATAGCATAGGTTTTATTCAACAAGAAATAACATTAGAAGATTTATTCCAACCTTAATTTATTGCTCGCGGAATCTACCCTTTTTCATATAGTTTCCGCTAACAATAAAACCAAAAAAACTATTCTATTAACCAAATAATGTCATCCACAAATAGACAAAAAAATCATTCCTAGTAAAAAATACCTTTTTTAATTGTCGATTATTAAGCCATTTTGTCCCAAAAAATTTATTAATCATTTTTTCCTTCTAATCAAAATCGGTTGAAGGATCACAGCGTAATAATATACTGAGTACTTCACTTTGTGCACTTTGTGAAATCTTCGCGGACTTTGTGTTATAAAATTAAACACTTAGTAAAAAAGGTTGCGCAGAGGTCACGTAGAGCAATTACTTGTGAGAGGCTTTTAGTTGAGAGAACCCAAAACCAACTATTACCCCACAAAAAAACCGCCCGAAGGCGGCTTAATACTCATCTATTTTAGGTATTTTACTCTAAAACAATCTGTTTCGTTTCGATACTTACATTATTCGCATCCACAACGTGTAAGATATATACTCCTGCTTTACCAAAGGTTTTCATCGAAATCTCTGTTTTAGTATTCGTTACCAAAGCATTGTACACTTCTTTTCCTTGAACATCAAACAATTTATAACTATACCCATTCAAAGCAGCAACATCGCTTGCGTCAACAATAATTACATCCGATGTAGGATTTGGATATACATTCATCGTTGTGTATTGGTTAGCCTTGATGCCGGTTGTAAGTTTAAATTTCACTTTTAAAATACTTACTGTATCAGTAATTGTTTTTGTTACTTTAACAGTGTCGTAAATTGTTTGATTTACTTTAAGCGTATCATATACTGTTTTTGTCACTTTTACTGTATCGTATTTAGTGACATTACACACATTACCAATAGAATCCACGACAAACGTATTAATTGAAGAGGTACCACTACATCCTTGTGGTGAAGTATAATTATAGGTAATCGTTTTCTTTCCTAAAGAAACATTTGCAGGATTAAAAGTAGAACCTTGTACTCCATCACCACTGAAAGTTCCTCCTGTTGGATTTGCTACCAATTGAATAGGCGTAGCGTTTTTAAGTGTAAATTGATTTAACGCATTCAATGATATATTCGGTAAAGGATTTACTGTAACTTGTTGCGATGCTGTTGCTTGACAACCAAAAGAATTAAAGACATTTACCGTATACGTTCCTGATTGTGTTGCAGAAATACTTGCAGCCGATGAACCCGTGTTCCATTGGAAACTCGTACCACCCGAAGCGACTAAATTCACAAAACCTCCTTGACAAAAAGAAGTATTTCCTTGTGGTGTTATTGTAGCAGTAGGGTTTGAATTTACCGTAACTGTTGTAGCTGTTGAAGTTGCATTACAAGCACCATCAATAACTTTCACTGTATAATTTCCAGAAGAAGTTGCTTTGTAAACACTTGCAGTAGCTCCGTTGATTAATTGCCCATTATTATACCACTCATACGTATAATTAGATCCAATAGATGCATTCAAATTGACAAAACCTCCTTGACATAAAGTTGTATTTCCTTGGGGTGTGATGGTTGCGCTTGGGTTAGTACATGGTGGTGCACTTGTGTATAAATCACTTATTTCTTGTTGATTAAGAACTCGATTATAAATAGCAATGTCATCAATTTTACCATTAAAAAATCTTGAATTTGAATTATAAGCACCAATACTTGATTTTAAATTAGGATTCCAAAAATTTAAATTTGGTGTAATTTTAGATTCATCAACTAAGATTGAATTTAAATATAATTTTACCGTTTTTCCTTTCTCAAAAACAGTGGTGAAATTCATCCAATCTCCTAATTTAATATCGATTCCTTTATTTGTAAAAAACCATGTGTCATTTTCAAATTTTAATCCCGAGCGAATTAAAAAATCTGGTGCAAAAAGTCCAAAATGAAATTCATTTACACCTTGATAAAATATTGCTTGTTCTTTTCTTTCGTTAACTAAAACCCAAATTGAAATTGAAAAATCATTTGGTAATTTAAAATCATTTAAATCTAAATAATCATCTTTCCCGTCAAATAAATAACAACTATTAGTTAAATTAAATCTATTTTGTGAAATTAAAACTCCATTTTTTGGTGTAAAATGATTCCCATTCCCACTTTCATCATTCGCATTTCCATTAAAAGGCCACCAACCAACTAGACCATTTGTGGGGACATAATTTGGAACGTTTTGTGCCATGAGATTTGTTGCAAACACGATTGCTACAATTAATTTTAAATACTTTTTTACCATAATTTATTCTATTATTCTTCTACCCGTCCCGCAGTAAAAAAGTAACTACAATAAAAAAGCGTGGGACAGTTGCTATGCTTGTAACTGAGGGGGTCGAATCCCTGTAAGACAAAGCAAAGCAACGCCCACGCCTGTGGCATTAGCGTTTCACTTTAACTTTCCTGTCTTACAACTAAATTTTCGACCTTTCAGTTACAGGAACATTAGCAAACGCTATTTTTTCAATAAGTCTCTCTCGTTTGAGATTAAAACAAAGATAAAGAATTCTGTTTATAAGTAATAAATCCCACTTTGATTTTTAATATTTATCGTTAACTTAGTATAGCATTGGGTTACAAAAAATCCAGTTAAATTATACTTTTTTTACATGATGAATGAACAAACAGACGTAGCAAATCTTACCAAACGCTTTATAAATCAAACCAATCGCTCTATTTTTCTAACTGGAAAAGCAGGAACGGGTAAAACCACCCTACTCAAAGAAATCATTCGTACTACACACAAAAAAGCAGTCATTGTAGCACCAACAGGCATCGCTGCGCTAAATGCTGGGGGGGTTACCATTCACTCTTTCTTTCAATTGCCTTTTTCAGGATTTATTCCGCAGTTTAATGTCCCGCCTACGACATCTGAACAACTCAAATTAGAAACTAAGGATACGCTAGTCAAACATTTTAAATTCACAGGAAAACGAAAAGCGATTATACAATCTGTTGAATTACTGATAATTGACGAAGTAAGTATGTTGCGTGCCGATTTATTAGATGCCATCGATTGGACGCTACGTACCGTGAGAAGGGAGAATTTGCCTTTTGGCGGTGTGCAAGTACTCTATATAGGCGATTTGTTGCAACTTCCACCCGTAATTCGGAACGAAGAATGGAATGTACTTCGCAACTATTACAATGGTATTTTCTTTTTTAATGCCAATGTCGTACAAGAAGATCCTCCTTTATACATCGAACTCAAAAAGGTACACAGACAATCCGATGCCGATTTTATTCAGATTCTGAATCACTTGCGAAATAACCTCATCACCAAGGAGGACATTCAAGTACTGAATCAATACGTCAACCCAACATTTTCGAGCAAAGACAATCCGGGGTATGTTACATTGACCACCCACAATTCAAAAGCAGATACCATTAACCAACAAGCATTAGCAGAATTAAAAGGAAAATCGTGGTACTACGAAGCAGATATCACCGGAGAATTTCCACCTCATATGCACCCCATTGATGAAAAAACGGAACTGAAAGTGGGGGCTCAAGTGATGTTTATCAAAAATGATTTGTCGTTCGATAAAAACTACTACAACGGAAAAACAGGAGTGATTCAAAGTCTTTCTACAGAAGAAATCTTTGTGCACTTCCAAGATGAAAATAAAACCATCGAGGTAGAACGCTATGAATGGCAAAATATCCGTTACAGTTTGGATGATAAAACACAGGAAATCAAAGAAGAAGTATTGGGAACCTTTGTGCATTATCCCATTAAATTGGCTTGGGCAATTACCGTTCATAAAAGTCAAGGGTTAACCTTCGATAAAGCCATTTTAGATGTTTCGCAAGTTTTTGCACCAGGACAAGCTTATGTAGCACTTTCTCGTTTACGTAGTTTAGATGGCTTAGTATTATTGAAACCCATTCAACTCAATGGGTTGGAAAATGATAGGCAAGTTATGTCATACACTACTCAACAACCCGATGACAGCCAACTGGATAATTACCTTTCTGAAGATACTATTCATTACATATACAAACTCTTAACCCAATCCTACGATTTCCGAGATATAGCAACCGCTTGGAGAATTCACGATGCAAGTTACGTTCCCCTCGGGTCGAAAAGTGAAAAAGGAAAACAACGTGCTTGGTCAAATCAACAATACGGGGTGATTCAACCCTTGGTGCAACCAGCAGAAAAATTTATTACACAATTACAAAAACTGTGCTCTCAACGACCGGTCAATCTCCCTTTTTTATTAGAACGCATTGAAGCTGCTAACCACTATTTTATCAAACCATTGGAAAATTGCGCTTACAGTACCTTGAAGAAAATCGAAGAGATGAAACGGGTGCGTAAAATGAAAGCCTACATCGAAGAGTTGGAAGAATTAGATAATCTACATTTCACTTTATTAATGGGGTTAAAACGTTGCGCACTGGTTGTAAAAAGACTCATTAACAACGAAGAAATCACCAAAGAATCTACTTGGACACCCGAAATTTTAGGTTATAAAGAAGACATCCTCGAACGTATAAAATCTGCCCTTCGACAAACTCAGGGCGACTTATTAATTGAAGTAGAAGAAGTGGTACCACAACAAACAATAAAAAAGAAAGAAAAAGAAAAGGAAAAAACAAAAAAATCAACCTACGAAATCACCTTGGAATTATTCAGAGAAGGAAAAAACATATCGTCCATCGCCTCAGAAAGAGTGATGTCGGAAGGTACAATTTATAGCCATTTCACGCGATTAATCCAAGCAGGAGAAATTGAAATCAATGATGTAATGGAGAAAGAAAAACTAAAAGCATTAGAAAATATATTCGAAGATTACCACGAACAATCACTCACACCTTTGAAAGAACAAGTAGGCGATGCCTTCACTTGGGAAGAATTAAAATTATATCGTGCTAGTTTAAGTTCTAACGCGTAAATTTACAACCTCAATTTGAACGCTAACTAATGAAATACATTTACCTTTTTCTAATTCTTGTTTTTGCAGCAGCTTGTGGTGAAAAACAAAATTCAAAAGCAATTCAAACCTTAACTAAAAAAAACCTTGATAGTTTAATCAAAGTATATCCAGACAGTGTTCCCCTTTTAGTAGCTCGAGGAAATAAATTGATTGATAAATATGACTTTTACGGAGCATTGGCGGATGGCGCAAAAGCGTTTCATTTGGATAGCAATAATTGGGAAGCACGTTTTCTGTATGCAAATGCATTAAACAACCGTGCAAATCGTAGCATTGCAGATGTAGACCAAGCACAGCGACATTTTTTAACGCTAATAAAAAGTCATCCTGGGAATAAAAAGATGTATGTAGCCTTGGCTTCTACTTATAGCCAACAACGCGATTTTGAAAAATCATTTCAATACATAAATACAGCCTTACGCATCGATGTAAAATACCGAGATGCTTACGTAATGAAAGGAACGAATTACCTAGCATTAGGAAATCGAAAATTAGCAAAATCATCTTACGAAACTGCGGTGCAACAAGACCCAAAATTCTTCGAAGGATACCTTGCTTTGGGGTATTTGTATTCAGAAGATAATGAACCAATAGCTGTAGAATATTTTAGAACAGCCGCCGACCTTAAACCACAATCAACCGATGCATTGTATGGTGTTGCTTATAGTTTACAACAACAACGTAAATTTGAAGAATCTTTAGCAGCATACAGACATTTATTAGAAGTAAAACCTTCTTTTTATTTAGCATTATTCAATCAAGGATACATCAAGCAATTTGAACAAAATCAGATTGATAGTGCAGTTCATTTTTATGATTTATCAATCCAATTGCAACCTAAATTTGTAAAAGGTTGGCATAATTTAGGCTTGTGTTATGCGGCTCAAAATCGTAAAGCAGATGCTATGCGTGCTTTTAGTACAGCCTTGAAATACAATCCGAATTTTGAGATATCACGTATCGAAGCAAACCGAATCCGATGAATCAACAAAGTAAAATCATACAACTCATTGGAGACCTATCTATTCCCATTCTAGGTTACTACTTTTGGGATTGGAATATTTATTTTATTTTGTTCTTCTACATTCTTGATGTATTGATTTCAACAGTTTTTACATTTATCAAAACACACAAAATCAATCAACACCAACAAACAAAACAATGGCCTTGGGCGCATATCGGTCTCATTTTATTAGGATATGCCATTACCTTCTATTTGTTGTACTTTTTGATCTATCAAATTTATCCAAAAACAGATTTAACACACCAGTTAAAAGAATTCCTGATGCATAAAGACATGGGTTTACCACAATGGATTTTATTATTTCCGCTTCTGATTTTAGGAGGTTATTCACTATACCGCATGACCTTTTTAATGCCTAAAGCTTACGAAACAACGCAAATTCAATCATTGTGGCACGAACATATTAAGGTTTTTCTATTAATAATCGCTGCTATCGGTTTATTATTAGGAATTTCTACCTGGATTGTATTTGCCGATTGGGTTTACGTTTGGGGAGTAATTCTCGGCAGTAGTTTATACCGAAATTTAGTATCAAGAGCTTAATTAGGTAATACTCTTCGGTAACCTAAGATCTGAGTTTTTGAAAACGGTTTCAAACATACTGCACCACCTTGATTTCCGCCATATACATAGATCAATCCTTTTTCTTTATCTTCTTTGATAAAAAACCCGACGTGTCCTTGCCATCCTCTTTGTTTTACTCTCCAAAAAACAACTAAATCTCCCGGTTTTGGTTCATCAACATGCTGTCCCATTTTCAACCAAGACCTTGCTAACAGTGAATTTGGGTGAGAATAACCCTCTTGTGCCATACAAAAATTTACAAATGCAGCGCACCAGTTTACCTCATCATTGGCTATTGAAGGAAAACCACTTTTGTGAAAAAACTGCATAACTTCTGGATTCGTTCCTTTAGCACAAGCGGAAACATGATCAAAAGAAAAAGCAGTACGTAGTATTTTACGTTGTTTATCAGTTAAATTAACACCACAAAATCTATCAATAGTATCTAATAATTCGGAAGTTGTTTTTTTCTCGACTGTATAAACCATAGTGGATTGATTTTTAATTACTTCTTCATGCTTTTTAGGAGCAACAGCAGCAACAATCATTTTTTTTGTAACCTTCTCTTTTTCAATTTCAAACACACGAAATATTTCAGCTGAATCTCCATAAATAGCAACAATGGTTTGAACTCGAGTTAAACTTTTAGTTGGATATTTAGCAAATTCACTTAACGTTATTTTTATTGCTTTTTCCTTAATTTCTCTTAAAACTGTGGTATCCGATTTTACAAATCCTACCTTTTCTTTTGTTGTATCCAAGCCAAGTTTTAAATGTCTTAAGACTTGATCAACCAAAACTCCTTTCCAGCGTATTTTATTCACTTGAAATAAACTAACAGCATAACAATAATTTACTAATGGTTTTTTAGGTTGAGATTTTAAAATTTTCTTTCCAATTTTAACCACTCTATCATAATGGTTATGCGTATAATTCCATCGTAATCGATAATTTTTAAAGTAGTCGACTTCAGAAAAAGTGGTAACATATATACAACACATTACGCAAACTAAAACAAATGATTTCATACCGCCAATGTTATGTGAATAAATAAGGAATTAATTATTTAACGTCAAAAGTTTAACTATTCGTATACTGAGGAATAAAAAAATATACTAAAACAATATGTATCTCGTTT
>JBKCEW010000061.1:0-79863 GCA_046304235.1 Crocinitomicaceae bacterium
GTATTTAGAACTGCTTCATGGACATCAACCATTTTATTTTTTATCGTAGGAAATATTGAATTTATATTCTCTTATTATACACTAAAAAAAATGAACCTTATTTTCTCTGATCCTAACGAGAAGAAAAATCATTTCATTAAAATCATAACTTCATTTTTTGGTTTTATAGTCTTGGGAATTACTAGTTTTTTGCTACTACGGGGGGGTATTCAACAAATACCTTTAAATATAAATAGTGCTATTTATAGTAATAAACCTATTTTAAACGACCTTTCAGTTAATACACCTTACAACTTTGCTAAAAGTTATTTAATTTATAATAAAACTAATTTAGATGATATTATTCCAAAAATGGATGCTACCACATCAAAACAACTAACTAATAATTTATATACCTATAAAAAAGATAGTTCACAAATTAAATTATTTAAAAAAAGTAAACCTAATATCGTTCTAGTCATTTTCGAAGGTTGGAGCTCTGAAGCAATTGATTGTATTGGAAAAACAAAAGGCGCAACTCCAAATTTCAATAAATTAGCAGAAGAAGGATATTTATTTGACAACATATATGCTGCAAGTGGCACTTCTGAAATTGGTAATGCTACAATCTTTAGTGGCTTCCCAGCGCTTCCGGAAGTTTCAATAACTATGCAACCAGAAAAAAGTAGGCATTTAAGAACCATTAATCAAGATTTACAAAAAAATGGATATGAATCTGGATATCTTTTTGGAGGTGACTTAAAATATGGAAACATTGGAGGATTTTTAATGGATCATAACTTTCAAAATATAATAGATGAAAATAACCTTCCTTCAAGAAATCGTGGTAAGCTTAATTACCATGATAAAGATGTTTACAACTTCTTATTTTCTGAAATCAAAAAAAGGAAGAAACCATTTTTTCAGTGTGTATTTACGGGAAGTACTCATGCACCTTATGACCATCCGAATGTAACACCAAAAAAATTTAGTGAAAATGAAAGCGATTATATGAATTCGATAATTTATGCCGATTGGTGTCTTGGAAACTTTATTAAAGAAGCTAAAAAGAAATCGTGGTATTCAAATACAGTTTTTATTTTTATCTCAGATCATGGTCATACTACTCCATCTGCACCAACCCCTCATGAATCACCTTTTTTTAAAATACCATTATTGTTTTGGGGACCAATGTTGAAATCTGATTTTCAAGGTAAAAGAAATTCTATTTTAGGTGCTCAATCAGACTTTTCTTATACACTCCTTCAACAATTAGGTATTAATTCAAAAGCTTACTCTTGGAGTAAAAATTTATTAAATCAAAATTGTCCACAATTTGCCATACATACAATTAATAAAGGATTTGGATGGGCGACACCTAAAGGTAATTTCACCTATCAACTACAAGAAAAACTATACATACAGCAAACTTTCCCTAAACAACATTTTAAACAAGAAGAAAATAATGCGAAGGCAATGCTTAATAGCATATACAATTATTATAAAAAACTGTAAATATGAATGAAAAAAAAGACAATATTAGAAATCATAGTTTGTCTGAACTACAGCATATATTTAAAAATTTAGACGAAAAAGGTTTTAGAGCTAAACAAGTTTATGAGTGGCTTTGGAAAAAAAATGCTTACTCTTTTGATGAGATGTCCAATTTAAGTTTGCCTCTAAGAGAAAAATTAAACAATCATTTTTTTATTGATAAGATAAAACTAGATGATCAACAGATAAGTAAAGACAAAACCATCAAATGTGCTTTTGAAATAGAGCCATCGAAAGTGGTGGAAGGCGTACTAATTCCTACAACTAGTAGAACTACTGCTTGTATTTCTTCACAAGTTGGTTGTAGTTTATCGTGTAAATTTTGTGCAACAGGAAAACTCAAATTATTGAGAAACTTAACACCTGGTGAAATTGTAGATCAAGTCGTTTATCTAAAGAACTTGGCTGAAAACATGTACAACCAACCACTAACCAATATAGTATATATGGGTATGGGTGAACCTTTGTTAAACTATAAAAATGTTGTCCGGTCCGTAGATATATTAAGCTCTGAAGATGGTTTAAATATATCTCCAAAAAGAATAACAGTTTCTACAGCAGGAATTGCTAAAATGATAAAGAAATTGGGAGACGATGAGGTGCGTTTTAACCTTGCATTATCACTTCATGCTGCAAATGATGAGAAAAGAAGTAAAATCATGGAGATAAATGACACTAATAATTTAGCAACTTTACAAGATGCGTTAGTTTACTTCTATGAAAAAACGGGTACTAGACCTACTTTTGAATACATTATATTTAAAGATTTCAACGACTCTTTGATGGATGCAAAAGAATTAGCAGAATTTTGTAAATGTGTCCCTTGTAAAATAAATATAATCGAATATAATTCCATCGATGATGAAATGTTTCAAAAAGCAGATGATGAAAGAGTGTCTAACTTTGCTTCTTTTCTAGAATCTAGAAATTTAATTGTAAATGTTCGAAGAAGTAGGGGGAAAGATATAGATGCTGCTTGTGGTCAACTAGCAAACAAAAACAAGATTATTTCAAAAGAGGAACGTATTTTAAAATCTTAAAATTCAATCATAAAAAAACCGACTCAAAATTAAGTCGGTTTTTTTATGATTATTTAAAATCCTATCCTGCACACATTTCGCAAGAATCTGGATCATCTAATGAACATGCTATTGCTTCTGCAGAATTATTTGCGGCAGCTACTGTAGCTTTCACTTCAGGCTCTTGAATAAATGATTTGTCAAGAGTAAATTTAATAGCATCGGTAGCAGCTTTTGTTCTCAAGTAATACATACCTGTTTTCAATCCTTTTTTCCAACCATAGAAATGCATAGATGTTAACTTACCAAAATTTGCATTTTCCATGAAAATATTTAGTGATTGAGATTGACAAATAAATGCCCCTCTATCAGCTGCCAAATCTAAAATACCTTTTTGAGATATTTCCCATGCAGTTTTATATAGTTCTTTTAGATGAGCTGGAATTTCAGGGATATTTTGAACAGATCCGTTAGAAGCCATTAACTTCGATCTCATTTCTTTATTCCAAAGACCTTCTTTAACTAAATCTTTTAATAAATGTTTATTTACAATAATAAATTCACCTGACAATACTCTACGCGTATAAATGTTAGATGTATATGGCTCGAAACATTCATTATTCCCTAAGATTTGGGCAGTAGAAGCTGTTGGCATTGGAGCTAATAACAAGGAGTTTCTTGCACCATGTTTCATTACCTCTTCTTTCAATAAATCCCACTCCCATCTATTTGAAGGTTTAACCCCCCACATATCAAATTGGAAAACCCCTTTAGATAATGGAGAACCAGGAAATGTTTCATAAGGTCCTTCAACTTTTGCTAAATCTTTTGATGCAGTCATAGATGCATAATAGATTGTTTCAAAAATTTCCTTATTCAATATTTGCGCTTCAGGAGATTCAAAAGGGTAACGCATTAAAATAAAAGCATCAGCCAATCCTTGTACACCCAAACCAATAGGTCTGTGTCTCATATTTGAATTTTTCGCTTCCTCTACTGGGTAGTAGTTTTCATCGATAATTCTATTCAAGTTTATAGTAGCTTGATATGTAACATCAAATAACTTTTGATGATCGAATTGACCTTCATCAGTAACAAATTTTGGAAGTGCAATTGAAGCCAAGTTACACACTGCAACCTCATCTGGAGCTGTATATTCAATAATTTCAGTACATAAATTTGAAGACTTAATTGTACCTAAATTTTGTTGATTTGATTTTGCATTCGCAGCATCTTTATACAACATATATGGTGTTCCTGTCTCAATTTGAGATTCCAAAATCTTAAACCATAAATCTTGAGCTTTGATCGTTTTTCTTCCTTTTCCTTCTGATTCGTATTTTGTATATAAAGCCTCAAATTCTTCACTATGTGTTTCAGAAAGTCCAGGACATTCGTTTGGACACATCAACGTCCAATTCCCATTACTTTCAACACGTTTCATGAATAAATCTGGAATCCAAAGAGCATAAAATAAATCTCTAGCTCTAGCTTCTTCTTTACCATGGTTTTTTCTTAAGTCTAAGAAATCAAAAACATCAGCATGCCATGGTTCAATGTACATCGCAAAAGATCCTTTTCTTTTACCCCCACCCTGGTCTACATATCTTGCAGTATCATTGAAAACTCTCAACATCGGTACAATTCCATTAGAGGTACCATTTGTTCCTCTAATATAAGAACCAGTTGCTCTAATATCGTGAATAGCTAAACCAATACCACCTGCTGATTGAGATATCTGAGCACAAGATTTTAGTGTGTCATAAATACCATGAATACTATCTTCCTTCATTGTTAACAAGAAACAAGAAGACATTTGAGGTTTAGGTGTTCCTGCATTAAATAACGTCGGAGTAGCATGCGTAAACCATCCTTCTGACATTAAATTGTAAGTCTTAACAGCAGACTGAATGTCATTTTTATGAATTCCTACAGAAACTCTCATCAACATTTGTTGAGGTCTTTCAGCAATTTTACCATCGACTTTCAACAAATAAGATCTAGACAACGTCTTAAATCCAAAATAATCATATTTGAAGTCTCTATCATAAATGATACTAGAATCTAAAAAATCTTTGTTATTCATGATTGCTTCATAAACATCATCTGCTAATAAAGAAGCTCTTTGATTCGTTTTCGGATCTATATAATTATACAGATCCTCCATTACATCTGAAAATGATTTTTTTGTTTCTTTGTGTAGATTTGAAACAGCAATTCTAGATGCTAATAAAGCATAATCAGGATGGTCAATTGTTTTCGCAGCAGCAACCTCAGCAGCTAAGTTATCTAATTCAGAAGTTGTAACTCCATCGTAAATACCTTCGATAACTTTCATTGCAACAGCCTCTGGACTAACTAATGGATCTAACCCATAGCACATTTTAATAATACGGGCTGTAATTTTATCAAATTTTACAGCCTCTTTACGACCATCTCTCTTAATTACGTACATAATTCCTTTTTAATCTTTGATTTTTTGTTTATACTAGTTTTATTAGAAATCCGCATCAAGTGTAAATCCGTGACTTTCTTGTCCAGATGTTAGCACCCCTGCTTTTTGATATTCAGAAACGCGTTTCTCAAAGAAGTTAGATTTTCCTTGAATTGAAAGCATATCCATAAAATCAAATGGATTTGTTACATTAAATACTTTATCATTACCCAATTCTAACAATAATCTGTCAGCAACGAATTCAATATATTGAGACATAAGGTCGCTATTCATTCCAATTAATTTAACTGGAAGGGCTTCAAGAATAAATTCTTTCTCTATTTCAACAGCGTCTAAAATAATTTCTCTAATTTCTTCACTTGAAAGTTTATTCACTAGGTGATTATTATATAACAAACAAGCAAAGTCACAATGCAAACCTTCGTCACGAGAAATTAACTCATTAGAAAATCCTAAACCTGGCATTAAACCTCTTTTCTTCAACCAAAAGATAGAACAAAATGAACCCGAAAAGAAAATACCTTCCACTGCAGCAAAAGCAACTAAACGTTGAGCGAATGATCCTTTTTCAATCCACTTTAATGCCCAATCTGCTTTTCGGCGAACACAAGACATGGTATTAATTGCATTAAACAAATAATTTTTCTCTGCTGTGTCTTTAATATAAGTATCAATTAGTAACGAATAAGTCTCCGAGTGAATATTTTCGATAGCAACTTGAAAGCCGTAAAAGAACTTAGCTTCTGTATATTGTACTTCAGACAAGAAATTTTCAGCTAAATTTTCATTAACAATACCATCTGATGCAGCAAAAAAAGCTAAAATATGTTTAACAAAATGTTTCTCATTATCATTTAACTTATTTTCCCAATCAATAATGTCAGCAGACAAATCAATCTCTTCCGCTGTCCAAAAACTAGCTTCAGCTTTTTTGTAAAAAGACCAAATATCATTGTGTTGAATCGGAAATAACACAAATCTGCCATCATTAGGCTCTAAAATCGGTTCGTAACTCATAACTAGTGTTTTTATATATTTATATTCTGAATTAATTGAAAATCAAAATGTAACACCTATACTTAATTAATAAATATGGGATTACAAAAATTGCTATTTAAATCAGTTTGTGCAACAAAAGAAATTCACATCAATCCAAGTTTATTAACATAGATTTTGGAAACCCTTGAATTTGTTGAGACAAACAGAAATTATTCATAAACAAAATGATATTAACAATAAAAATTCTTCTTTTGTCAATAATTTTTTTTCAAAAAAAAGAAAAAATCATCAAAAAAAAAGAAAAGATTTTTAAATAAATTTACCTCAATATTGAATCGCTGTCAATACACTTTTTTTAATACATTTTAACAATGAATTGTTCAATCAATCGCTACTTCAATTGAATCAAGTCTATACCAAATTTATTCATTATTTAGAGCATCTTTTTTTTCCTGATGAATGTATCATTTGTGAAAACGAGACCCAAAACAAGCAGACTTTTATTTGTCATCTGTGCGAACATGAATTAGCTTACTCCAAAATGGAAAATGCAACAAAGGAATGTAAAACAAAAAAATTATTTTGGGGAAGGTTTCCAATAGAACTTGGCTATAGTTTACTTTATTTTGAAAAAGGAAACTCAACCCAAAAAATCCTACATTCAATAAAATATCAAAATAGAAAATCATTTGCAGTTGAATTAGGTAGAAAGATTGGTGAAACTTTAAAAAAATCAGAAATCAACTTTCAATTTGACGCACTAATACCAGTACCATTACATCAACATAAAAAATTTGATAGAGGTTACAATCAGAGTGAATTACTTTGCAAAGGTATCTCAGAGATTCTTAACATTGAAACTAATAGTAATTTAGTATTGAGAAAAAAGAATACTAAAAGTCAAACGAAACTTAATAAATTTCTTCGATGGGAAAATGCACAAAACACGTACGAAATTTCAGAAGAAATAAATTTGAAAAAATGGAAACACATTGCAATTGTAGACGATGTGATTACCACAGGTTCAACAATTGAATCAATAGCAAATGAAATCATTTCTATCAATCCGTCAATCAAATTAAGTGTAATTTCACTAGCATTAGCAATCTAAATATGGAAAAAATGAATCATAAAGTTTTAATCGCAGGGGGAGGTTTAGCAGGAATTTGTATAGGTTATCAACTTGCAGAAAAAAATATTCCTTTTCTATTGATTGACAACGATTCCAACCAAAGTTCATTGAAGGCGGCTGGATTGATAAATCCCATGGTTTTTAGAAGAATGCTGAAAAGTTGGCGTATAGATGATTTTCTACCATATGCATTATCATTTTATAAAAAAGTCGGAAAATATACTGATTCAGAATTTTTTCATTTCTTACCTATGAGAAGAGGGTTCGCGCATCAACAAGAAGTAGAACTTTGGGAATCAAAGCAAAATCTAGAAGAATACGGAGAATATCTGAGTGAATTAACAAATGAAGATAGAACCTCAAATACATTGATAAATCATTTCGGCACAGGAATCGTAAAACAGACAGGATATATTGACACAAAAACATTCTTGAAAAATTCATACGCTTATTTCAGATCTATTAATTGTTATCAAAAAACAGAATATAAATACGATGAATTTGACTTATTAAAACAAACTTTTAGGGGGGAACACTTTGATAAAATCATTTTTTGTGAAGGTTATCAAGGAATTTATAATCCTTGGTTTAATTATTTACCACTTCAAACTACTAAAGGTCAAACTATTATTATCAAATCAGATACACTAGATACTAACGAAATTCTTAATCGAAAATGCTTTTTACTTCCTTTAGGAAATAAAGAATTTAAAGTTGGAGCAACTTATGAATGGAATACAACAGATCTTTCAATTACAATTGAAGGATTAAATATTCTCAAAGAAAATATTGAACAATTAATCCATGATCAATATGAAGTAATTCACCAAGATGCTGGAATTAGACCTACTGTAAAAGATAGACGTCCACTGCTTGGAGAACATCCAAATTTTGAAAACATTTATATCTTTAACGGTCTTGGTACAAAGGGTTATTCAATGGCTCCTCTTTTATCAAAAGAATTATATAATTTTATATTTGAAAACCAAGATTTGAATAGAGAAATTAATATTTCTAGGTTCAGCTAGTTTAATTTTTTCCTTCAATAATAATTACGATTTCACCTTTTGGTGGATTGTTTTCATAGTACGTTTTCACTTCTAGAGCAGAACCGCGTTTGAACTCTTCATATATTTTAGAAATCTCTCTTACAACACAAACTCGTTTATCTTCACCCATGAATTCAATAATCTGATCAAGGGCCTTAACCAAACGATGTGGTGATTCATAAAGAATAACCGTTCTGTCTTCTCCTGCAATTTGTTTAAATTTAGTTTGTCTTCCTTTTTTATGCGGCAAAAACCCTTCAAAAGCAAATCTATCAGTCGGAAAGCCACTAGCTACTAACGCAGGTACAAATGCTGTTGGTCCAGGTAAACAGGAAATAGGAATATCATGCTCAATACACGCACGGACTAATAAAAATCCTGGATCTGAAATTGCTGGGGTGCCTGCATCAGAAACCAAAACAGTTGTTGTATTCGATGCAATTTGAGAGATTACATTATTCAACACTTTGTGTTCGTTATGAATATGAAAAGACTGAACGTTTTTTTGAATCTCAAGGTGATTTAATAACTTTTTAGTTACTCTTGTGTCTTCAGCTAAAATCAGATCAGCATTTTTTAATATTTTGATAGCCCTTAATGTAATATCTTCTAAATTACCAATCGGTGTTGGAACTAATACTAATTCTCCCATAAAATTAAAAAGAGGATAGTAGCCCTATCCTCTATATATTTATCAATTATGCAATATTTGTAAAAACTTGTTGAACATCATCATCCTCTTCAATCTTATCTAAAAGCTTTTCAACATCTACCATTTGCTCTTCAGTTAAATCAATAGGAGAAGTTGGAATACGCTGTAGATTTGCTTTCAATACTTCAATTTGAAGATCATCAATTGCTTTAGATAGAGTTCCGAAAGCTGTAAAATCACCATATACAAACATTTTATCTTCCTCCACTTCTATAGATTCACATCCAGCATCAATTAATTCTAATTCAATTTCTTCTGGATCCAAGCCTTCTTTTTTAGCCAATTCAAAAACAGACTTTCTTCCAAACATAAATTCCAATTGACCATTTGGTACAATTGATCCTCCCACTTTATTAAAATAAGATTTTACATTAGCAACTGTTCTAGTTGGATTATCTGTAGCACATTCGACATAAACTAAAACCCCATGCGGACCTTTACCCTCATAAATAATCTCACTAAAGCTTGCTAAATCTTTTTGCGTAGCTCTTTTAACCGCAGCCTCAATATTATCTTTAGGCATATTTTGTGCCTTAGCATTCTGAATAGCAGTTCTCAATTTTGCATTCATAGCAGGATCATCTCCTCCTTCTTTTGCTGCCATAGTAATAGCTTTACCTAGTTTAGGAAACAACTTAGACATTTTATCCCAACGTTTTTCCTTAGCTGCTCTTCGGTATTCAAACGCTCTTCCCATCGTATACTATTTTATTATAATTGATTAATTCCTTATTAATTGAACATACCCCTGCCCTTTTATTTTCTCACCACTAGTTCCCTCAATTTCATATTGATAAAAATAAACTCCCTCATCTGCATCTTTACCATTAATAGTTCCATCCCATGATTGTGAAGTTTCGGTCATCTCATAGATAGGATTCCCCCATCTATTAAAAATTAAAACATGAATATCTTTTGCATTTTTAACAGTAATAAAGAAAGCATCATTTGTTCCGTCATTGTCTGGTGTAAAAACATTTGGAGCTATTTCAACCCTTGGAGTATCAAGCTTATCTATTTTAATAGAAATTAAACTAGAGTCTATACATTTACCATTTTTAGAGATTAAAGTTATTACATAAATCCCAGGTTTCTTATAAAGAGCAGTTACCGGTTCAAGTGTATTTTTAATTAAAGGAGATTGATCACCGTTTCTAAAATACCATTCAAAATCAGAAGCAGCTGAACTTTTATTTGTCAACAATACATTTAAAGGCTTTACATCAGATGCCAAACCAGCTTCTGGTGTTGCTGTAAATTTAGACACAGGTTTATCAATAACATAAACATTAAGTGTATCTGAATTTTTACACCCTAAATTATCCTTAACAAAGACAACATACGGGTTAATCCCTTTTTTTGGCATAAATGGTACACCATCTAAAACTCCATCACTATACGTATATGTATTATTGTCTTTACCTTTTAATATAACCAGCTGTGGTTCACCACAAACTACAGGCTCGTCAACATTAATATCAGGTCGTCTATATACAACAACATCAAATTCAGTAGAATCAAAACAATTATACTTGTCTGTTACAAACGCTTTGTAAGTGGTATTTTGAGTAGGTTTTGCAATAACTGGATTACAAGTTATACATGAAACATTAGGAGTCCAAACATATTTAAGTTCGTTTCCAACCCCTTCTAGTAAGATGGAATCTCCAGGACAAACAGTATTTGGTGCATTTATTTTTGCTTTAGGTTTTGGTCTTACAACTATATCAAATTTCATTGTGTCACCAATACACTGACCTACAGATGGTATAACAGTAATTCTAGAAATATTTGTTGTTGAACCTGACGTGTTTTTAGAAACAAAAGGTAAAATATTACCAATGCCTGATCCATTCACTCCAACGGTTGTATTATTTGAATACCATTCATATTTCGTTCCTGAAACACCTCCAGTAAATTCAATTGTATCAGATTTTTCATTGACACAAACATTGATATCTTGAACTTTGTTTACCTTAGTTCCTGGCGTAACAATTAAATCAACATTAGCATTTACATTATTATTTTGACAGCTGGTATTATCGCCATCTGAAATACTAACTATTTTGTAATTGAAAATCCCCGAGCTATTAGTATTCGCTTTTAAAGTTATAGTGTAAGAGGTATTATTGGTTTTAATAGTCTGATTACCTGAATTATTTATACTGTAAACAAAAGTGAATGGAGGGGTTCCATTAGAAGCAGTGAACTCAATTGTTGCATCACCATTCATACAAACTCCAGATGGTTTGGAGGTAACTATGGCAGTAGGTAATGGCTTTATAGTTACTGTTTGGGAAATGTTAATATTATTAGAACATGATAAATCATCACCATTTTTAACAATATTAACCGTGTAATTATAAATACCTGATGACGAAGTATTTACAGGTATTGATGCTAAATGTTGTCCTTGTCCAGTGCTTACATTTTGTGAAGGTCCAAAAGGATTTCCATCTTTCGATATGAAATAGGTAAAAGTAAAAGGAGAAACACCATTTATTCCTGTAATTCTTATTTCTGGACTATTTGCTCCCAAACAAACAGAAGCATCAGTCGTTGTTATCTGCGCTGTTGGTAATTCATTTACAATCACATTTTGTATTCCAAAAACATTTGAATTTTTACATTGTGAGGAACTAGATTCCTCTACACTTACCAATTCATAGGTATATATTCCAGACTTATTTGTAGGAACAGCAACAGAAACTTCTTCTTTCCCTGGGTCACTTGAAATAGTTTGTATTGCTCCACCATTTACTTTATATTTAAAAATATAAGGGGCAACACCATTAAAGCCTTTAAACTTAATTTGAGGTGATACAGCATTAACACAGACGGTATCTGCACCAGATATTGTTGCTGTTATTAAAGGGTTAATAAATAAATATATAGAATCAGATTTTGGACACACTCCATTAGTTGTGTATTTAACACTATAACTTCCCGCTTTAGATGATATTGGGAAAATTTCTCCTGAATTTGAATTTAAAGCTAATCCTGATGGTAAAGCTGAAAAAACACCTCCTTTAAAACCTGTAATTGTTGGAAATGTATTCGATGTTTCATTAGCGCAATATTGAGCAAGATATCCATTAAATGATGGGTCATCTAATTTATTCACATCGATTGAAAACTTCATCACAGGACCTACACATGTTTTATTAATTGAGGAGATTAAATACTTAGGCGTGACAGAAATAATCGCTGTTTGTTTTACTGTGTTTGTATTATTATTGGCAATAAAACCATTAATATTTCCTGTACCATTAAAACCAAGACCTATATTGGCATTAGAATTTGCCCATTCAAATGTAGTTCCGTTTAAATTCGAAACAAAAGGAATTGAATTAATTAAAGATCCAGCACAAACCATAGTATCTCGTTTTTGATCTACTTTAGGATTGTAAACATAAATAGATAAAGTATCATAATTATAACAACCGAATTGAGATTGACCTCTTACAATATATTGTTGAGTTGTGTCAGTCTTAGTTGTTACTGTTGCCCCGATACCTAGATTTCCAACTAAAGAAGTATGAGGTGTCCATATAAAATTTTCATTTTTAGATGCACCCGTAGCAGAAAGTATTGCACTTCCTCCTTTACAGAAGGATGTATCTTGTTTACTTGAATTTGCTATTGAGGCAACAATTTTAGGATTTGCTCTTACTTTGTATTTATAATTTACATGACTTCCAATACAAGTTCCAACCCTAGGAGTAACTGTAATAGAAGCTATTGCATCAGCTCCCCCGTCAATAGTGCCTAAAGCTTTAAACCCTATGATGTTACCAGCGCCAGAAGCTGGTATTCCAATATTTATATTTGAGTTAACCCACTCGAAAATTGTCCCTGCATTACCCGTGAAGTTAACAGGGTCAAACATATCGCCTTGACAAAAACTCTGATCATCTACATCATCTACAGAAGGATTTGATCCAATCCCTATTGTAACTGTAGAATCATCTTTACAATTACCTGGTGTAGTATATTTAATTTGATACATTCCGGGTGTTGAAGAAATTAAGTTTATTTTACCCGTTGATGTGTTTATAGACAAACCTATTGGCTGGGAAGAAAAGACACCACCAACTGTTCCATCAATAATCGGAGTTGGATCAGATTGTGTAGTACAGAATGAATTGTCACTGTAATGAAATGCTGGATTATCTATCGGATTCACAGTCAAATCAAAAGATTTAGTTGAACCAAAACATCCATTTATCTCAGGGGTAACTATAACATTACTAACTATTGAACTACCACCAAAAACTGTTCCTTTTGCAATAAAAGCCGCTATGTTTCCATTTCCAGAAGCTGGTAGACCAATATTTGAATTAGAATTTACCCAATTAAATTTAGTATTTGGTGTTCCTGAAAAAGTTATTGGATTAAATGAGTCTCCGAAACATCTATTCTGATTAGAAATCGTATTTACTTCTGGTAAAGAATTTAACTGGATAGAAATAGTCGTATCCTTTGGACAAGACCCATTTGTAGTGTACGTAATATTGTAATTACCAACAAAGGATGTTCCGATTGTTATTCTACCAGTTGTTGGGTTTAACGACAAACCAGAAGGCGAAGAAGTAAAAACTCCCCCCGTTGTTCCTGTTATTATAGGCAATGGATTTAAATCAGTTTGACAAATTGATGATTTAGGATATTTAAATGTAGGATCATCTAATGAAAGAACAGTAACAGGGAAAGACATTGCACCTCCTTTACAACCATTTATTTCTGGAGAAACTGTAATAATACCAATAGCACTAGCTCCATTTTTAATTGTTCCTGATGCAGTAAAAGAAGGTATTAATCCAACACCAGCTGCAGAAAGTCCAATTGTAGTGTTGGAATTTTTCCAATTAAAAGTTGTGTTTTGTGAACCAGTGAAAGTAATTGATGAAAAAATTGAACCCTGACATTTTGGAGAAACCGTTAAATTATTGACATAAGGCATAGGATTTATAACTATTGCTTCTGTTTTTGCTTTTGGACAATTTCCATTAGTTAAATAAGTTACATTATAATTACCAGGTAAAGAATTAGAAACATTAATCTTACCGGAATTACTATTCAAGCTTAAGCCTATTGGAACAGAAGTAAATACTCCTCCACTAGTTCCATTTATAGAAGGACTTATATCTGAATCATTAAAACAAATGTTCGTTGAGGAATAGCTAAATGAAGGATCATCAGAAGGTCGTATTGTTAAATTAAATGTTTTAGGTGTTCCAATACATGTTCCTACAACTGGAGTTACAGTTATATTTGATGAAATATCAGATTTTGAATTATTGACTCCAACGAAACTTGCTATATTACCAGTTCCAGAAGCTGGCAAACCTATGTTAATATTCGAATTTGTCCAATGAAATTGAGTACCTGGAGTACCTGTAAAGGTAATCGCATTGAATGTTGCACCATTACATATTGGAGCAACAGAAACTGTATTTACAGTTGGTGCAGAACCTACAGAAATTGTGGTACTTGATGATGTAGAACATTGTGCACTTAAGTTATAACTTACGATATAATTTCCGGGACTTGAAGTTGCAAGATTTATCATACCAGAAGTAGAATTCAAAATCAAACCAGTAGGACTCGCAGAAAAAACACCATTTAAAGGCCCTGTTTGAACTGGAGTTGGATCAGAATCAGTAATACAGTAAGAGGATTGTCCATACTGTATAGTAGAGTTTTGTACTGCGTTTACACTAAGAGTAAATGTTTTAGAGGTACCTGCACAAGTACCAATAATTGGAGTGACAACGATAATAGAAGATCCAACAGATAGAGATTTGAACGAACTAATATCACCTGTGCCCGATGAAGATAATCCAATAGCTGAATTTGTATTTGTCCAATTAAAAACGGTACCTGGGTTACCAGTAAAACTTATTTTAGAGAAATTTGAACCAGAACAAACAGTTTGATCTGATACAGAATTAACTGTTGGGCTTGAACCTATAGAAATAGGAAAAGTTGAGACATTTGGACATTCACCATGGGTTGTATAAGATACTGTATAATTGCCAGAAGTAGAAGTAGCTAAATTTATAGTACCTACTGAATTCATCGAAATTCCAATCGGTGTTGAAGTAAAAGTACCTCCTGTTAATCCTGAAATAATAGGAGTTGGATTTGTTTGATTTTTACAAAATGAGGTGTTGGTATAGTTGAAAGTTGCATTATCTAAAGGTTTTACAGTTAGACTGAATGTAATAGGTATTCCTATACACGTTCCTATTTTTGGCATTACAGTTATTATTGAACTTATTGTAGATCCGCCAACTGAAGTTCCAT
Organism: Crocinitomicaceae bacterium; assembly: GCA_046304235.1. GTDB lineage: Bacteria > Bacteroidota > Bacteroidia > Flavobacteriales_D > Crocinitomicaceae > CANHVK01. Next base: position 15,209 of record JBKCEW010000061.1, read on the forward strand.
TTGCTACAAAAGAATTGATGTTACCAGAACCACTATCCCCTAGACCAATCGCAGTATTTGAGTTAGTCCATTCATAAACGGTTCCAGGTGCGCCTTGAAAGTCAATAGCGTTAAATGATGATCCCTGACAAACAGTTTGAGATGTCACAGGCTGAGCCAAAGGAGCAGAACCAATTGACATTGTTATTGTACTATCATTTTTACAAAAACCATTTGTATTGTATGTTATTTGATAATTACCAGCAGTTGCAGAGGTCAAATCTAGAGTACCGGTTGAAGCGTCTATCAACAACCCTGAAGCTGGAAATACTGAAAAAGTACCCCCTGTTCGGCCTGAAATTGTTGGTGTCGGATTTAATTCTGTAAAACAGTAAGAATTACTTCCATATGCAAATGCTGGGTTGTCTAGACTATTTGTTGTTAAAATCATAGATTTGGATGTGCCACTACAACCATTCATAATTGGTATAACAGAGATTACAGCACTAGTAGGAGAACCTCCAAGACTAGTTCCTGTCGCTTTAAACGATGATATGTTCCCCTGTCCAGAAGATGTTAGTCCAATAGATTGATTACTATTCGTCCAAGAAAACGAAGCTCCAACGGTTCCGGTAAAGCTAATTGGATCAAAATTTGATCCTTCACATTTTTCCATATTCGATAAATCACTTACGACTGGCGTCTCGTTAATTTTTAAAGCAAAAGACTTAATACTAAAACAAGTTCCAGAAGTTTTGTAAATAATAGTATATAGCCCTGGAGTTGATGATGCAATATTTATTTTACCTGTTGAGGAATTAATTGATAGTCCACTAGTAGAAGAGAAAACTCCTCCTGTAGTTCCAGAAATGACAGGAGTTAAATCTATATTATTCTGACAGACAGAATTAGAGCTGTATATAAACGACGCGTCTTCTGAAGGATTAACAGTTAGTTTAAATGTTTTTATTGCTCCAGTACAAGCTCCAGAGCGAGGTGTGACAGTAACTGTAGAACTGGCAGTAGAATTGCTAGAATTAGTGCCTGTAAACGATGCTATGTCACCAATACCTGAACTTGCCAAACCAATAGATGTAATAGAATTCGACCATTCATAAGTTGTACCCAACGTACCTGTGAATTTTATATCTGTGAAATTTATACCTGAACAAACAGTCTGATCTGGAATATTATTTACTAAAGGAGAATTATTTATTCCTACAGTTGTTGTAGCTGTATCTCCACAAGTTCCACTGGTTATATATGTAATTTTATACACTCCTTCAGCCGAAGCTGGGATATTAATAAGGCCTGTAGTTGAATTTATAATCAAACCAACTGGAGATGATGTGAATACTCCTCCAGAAGCTCCAGAGATGACAGGAGTAGGATTACTATTTGATGTACAGTACGCAGATTCAGCATAAGATATTTTAACATCATCTTTATAGCTAACCGACAAAGTAAAAGATTTAGATGCACCCGTACATGAACCAATTTTAGGAGTGACAATAATGGTTGAAGTAACAAGCGGGTTTGCTAGTGTTGCTCCGGCACCGGTAAATGCATTTATATTACCCACACCATTAGATGGTAAACCCAGTAAAGCGGGATTACTTGAGGTCCAGTTAAAGGTAGTACCTGCAGTACCTGAAAAGTTAATAGCGTTAAAATTACTTCCTGAACAAATTGTTTGAGAAGTAATTGCATTTACGGAAGGATTACTACCAATAGTGATGGTAAGAGATTGTGAATTTGAACAAGTCCCATTGGTTGTATATGTCAGTGAATAAGTACCAGCATTAGAAGACGCTAGTGTGATCGCTCCAGTATTTGCATTAAATATGGCTCCAACTGGAGACATAGTAAAAACACCTCCTTGTTTACCCGTTATATTCGCTATTGGATTAGGATCCAATGTTGAACAAAATGAATTACTAGGATATGTAAAACTAGGATTCTCTTTAGGATTTACTGTGAGTAAAAAAGTATCTTTAATTCCAACACACGAACCTGAAGTTGGAGTTACTATTATTTTTCCTGTAATTGAATTTCCGCCAATATTAGTGCCTGTTCCTGTAAATGAGGCAATATTACCTGTCCCTGTTGCTGCTAATCCAATATTGGTATTATCGTTAATCCAATTAAAAATTGTTCCTGGAGATCCAGCAAAATTAATCGCATTAAAATTAGAACCTTCACAAATTTGTTGATCTGAAACAGAATTTAAAGTAGGTAAATCTGAAATGGCAAAATCAACGATAGAATCGTTAGGGCATGTTCCTTTTGTTTGATAAGTTATTTGATAATAACCCGATTTACTATTTAATAAATTTACATTTCCATTTGTATTATTAATCACTAAATCTGCAGAAGAAGAAGTAAAAGTTCCTCCTGTTAAACCAGTAATTATTGGAGTTGGATTTGCATCTAGTTGACAAAACGAATTTGATGTATAATTGAAACCTGCGTTATCTAAAGGTTTAACTGTAATCAGAAATTGTTTTGAAATTCCTGTACAACCATTTGCAACTGGTGTAACATTAATTACTGCGATTTCTGAACTACCTCCAATGCTTGTTCCTTTAGCAGTAAAAGAATTGATATTTCCGGTACCTATTGCAGCCAGACCTATTTTTGTATTGTTATTGGTCCATTGAAAAACTGGTGTACCTGAACCAGTAAAGTTTATTGTGTTTACATTACTACCATTACATACATCTATATTACTTATTGTATTTATAGTTGGAATCTCGTTCACCGTAAAATTAACCGATGCAAATTGAGGACAAACCCCATTAGTAATTACATCGTATCTAATTGTTGTTGAACCAACTGAAACAGAAGTTACTAATCCAGTAGAACTTACTACTGCCACTGAAGGATTTGAGCTTGTCCATGTTCCACCGGAAGTTCCATTTGTTAATTGTGAATTTGCACCTATACAAATAGATGTGGTACCAATTATAGCTGAAACACCTAAAGCCTCTTTAACTGTTACACTAGCACCTACTGTTGTAGAACAATTCGCATTGGTTACTTTATAATTTATGGTTGTATTACCCGCAACTTTACCAGTAACTAAACCAAAGGCATTAATCGATGCTACGGTGATATTAGAAGAACTCCAAACTCCTAAAGGTGTACTATTCGTTAGTTGAATTGTTGAACCTACACAAACATCAGAAACACCATTGATTGCAGGAACAACTGGGTAAGAATTCACATTAATATCTAACGTTTTAGAAGAAGAGCAACCATTTGTTGTTACTGTATAACTAATTCTAGATTTACCGGCAGACAATCCACTTACTAATCCATTTAATACGGTAGCTACCACAGTACTACTTGAGCTCCAAACTCCACCAATTGTAGCATTTGTTAACGTCAAATTATCACCAATACACAACGAATCTTTTCCTATAATATTTGCAACTACTGGTAGAGCAAAAACATTAACCGTAGTACTTATACTATTTGTACATCCACCTATTGCCACAGTATAATTAATAATGGTTGACCCTGCTGATAAAGGTGTAACTACCCCTGAACTATTTATAGTTGCAACTCCTAAAGATGTACTTGTCCAAGAACCACCTATAGTTAAAGAAGACAATGTAGTTGTCTCACCTATACAAACATCCGTTTTACCTGTAATTGGTGAAATTGTTGGTTTGGCATTTACAGTGATTCTTCCTGTAGCAAATGAATTTCCACAACCACCTGTAAGCGATATTGAATAATCAAAAGTTCCAAATTCTGTTGGTGTACCGCTCAATGTAATTGTATTACTAGCCCAAACAGCATTAATGCCTGTTGGTAACCCAGTAGTACTTCCAATTCCTGTAGCACCTGTTGTTGAATGAGTTATTGCTGTTAGCGGAGAATTTATACATAAAGTTGGAGTTGAACTTGCAATACTAGCAGTATTTGCTGAAGTTACTGTAATGGTTCCTGTTGATGTTATTGTTCCACAACCTCCCGTTAATGTAATCGTATAATTAAATGGTCCTGATGCTGTTGGCGTTCCAGTGATGGTTGCCACATTTCCTGCCCAGCTTCCTGTAACGCCGGTAGGTAAACCAATAAACGTAGCACCTGTTGCACCTGTGGTTCCATAAGTTATGTCTGTTATTGCCGTATTGATACATTTCGTTTGGGCATCAGTCCCAACTGCGGAACTTAACGTTGATGTATTATTTGGAGTAACAATGATTGTTCCTGTTGATGTCGTCGTTCCACAACCACCCGTTAAGTTTACCGTATAATTAAATGGTCCTGATGCTGTTGGAGTTCCAGTAATGGTTGCCACATTTCCTGCCCAGCTTCCTGTAACTCCGGTAGGTAAACCAACAAACGTTGCTCCTGTTGCACCTGTGGTTCCATAAGTAATAGTCGTTATTGCTGTATTGATACATTTCGTTTGGGCATCAGTCCCAACTGCGGAACTTAACGTTGATGTATTGTTTGGAGTGACAATGATTCTTCCTGTTGAAATCGTTGTTCCACAACCTCCTGTTAATGTTACGGTATAATTAAACGTTCCCGATGCTGTTGGAGTTCCAGTAATGGTTGCCACATTTCCTACCCAGCTTCCTGTAACGCCTGCCGGCAAACCAACAAACGTTGCTCCTGTAGCTCCTGTTGTTGCATAAGTAATAGTCGTTATTGCTGTATTGATACATTTCGTTTGGGCATCAGTGCCTACTGCGGAACTTAACGTTGAAGTATTCTCTGGTGTTACTGTAATGATTCCTGTTGATGTTATTGTTCCACAACCACCCGTTAAGGTTACTGTATAATTAAATGTTCCTGATGCTGTTGGCGTTCCAGTGATGGTTGCCACATTTCCTGCCCAGCTTCCTGTAACGCCAGAAGGTAAACCACTAAACGTAGCTCCTGTTGAACCTGTGGTTCCATAAGTTATATCTGTTATTGCCGTATTGACACATTTCGTTTGAGCATCAGTTCCTACTGCGGAACTTAACGTTGATGTATTGTTTGGAGTGACAATGATTCTTCCTGTTGAAATCGTTGTTCCACAACCTCCTGTTAAGGTTACGGTATAATTAAACGTTCCCGATGCTGTTGGAGTTCCAGTAATGGTTGCCACATTTCCTACCCAGCTTCCTGTAACGCCAGAAGGTAAACCACTAAACGTAGCTCCTGTTGCGCCTGTGGTTCCATAAGTTATATCTGTTATTGCTGTATTGATACATTTCGTTTGGGCATCAGTGCCTACTGCGGAACTTAATGCTGAAGTATTCTCTGGTGTTACTGTAATGATTCCTGTTGATGTCGTCGTTCCACAACCACCCGTTAAGGTTACCGTATAATTAAATGGTCCTGATGCTGTTGGAGTTCCAGTAATGGTTGCCACATTTCCTACCCAGCTTCCTGTAACTCCTGCCGGCAAACCAACAAACGTTGCGCCTGTTGAACCTGTGGTTCCATAAGTTATATCTGTTATTGCCGTATTGACACATTTCGTTTGAGCATCAGTTCCTACTGCGGAACTTAATGCTGAAGTATTCTCTGGTGTTACTGTAATGATTCCTGTTGATGTTATTGTTCCACAACCTCCCGTTAATGTAATCGTATAATTAAACGTTCCCGATGCTATTGGCGTTCCAGTGATAGTTGCCACATTTCCTGCCCAGCTTCCTGTAACGCCAGAAGGTAAACTACTAAACGTAGCTCCTGTTGCGCCTGTGGTTCCATAAGTTATATCTGTTATTGCTGTATTGATACATTTCGTTTGGGCATCAGTGCCTACTGCGGAACTTAACGTTGATGTATTGTTTGGAGTGACAATGATTCTTCCTGTTGAAATCGTCGTTCCACAACCTCCCGTTAAGGTTACCGTATAATTAAATGGTCCTGATGCTGTTGGAGTTCCAGTAATGGTTGCCACATTTCCTGCCCAGCTTCCACTTACTCCTGCCGGCAAACCAACAAACGTTGCACCTGTTGCGCCTGTTGTAGCATAAGTAATAGTCGTTATTGCTGTATTGATACATTTCGTTTGGGCATCAGTCCCAACTGCGGAACTTAACGTTGAAGTATTATCTGGTGTTACTGTAATGATTCCTGTTGATGTTATTGTTCCACAACCACCCGTTAAGGTTACCGTATAATTAAATGGTCCTGATGCTGTTGGAGTACCAGTAATGGTTGCCACATTTCCTGCCCAGCTTCCTGTAACCCCAGAAGGTAAACCACTAAACGTAGCTCCTGTTGCGCCTGTGGTTCCATAAGTTATATCTGTTATTGCTGTACTGATACATTTCGTTTGGGCATCAGTGCCTACTGCGGAACTTAATGCTGAAGTATTCTCTGGTGTTACTGTAATGATTCCTGTTGATGTTATTGTTCCACAACCTCCCGTTAATGTAATCGTATAATTAAATGGTCCTGATGCTGTTGGGGTTCCAGTAATGGTTGCCACATTTCCTGTCCAGCTTCCTGTAACGCCTGCCGGCAAACCAACAAACGTTGAGCCTGTTGCGCCTGTTGTAGCATAAGTAATAGTCGTTATTGCTGTATTGATACAAGTCGTTTGGGCATCTGTACCTACTGCTGAACTTAAGGTTGATGTGTTGTCCGCACTTACAGTTATTGTACCAGTAGCTACAATGTTACCACACCCACCTGTGAGAGGAATTGAATAATTAAACGTTCCAGACTCAGTAGGTGTACCAGTAATAGTTATTGCATTACTTGCCCATATTGCCGAAACACCAGCAGGTAAACCACTAGGAGTGTCTATTCCTGTAGCTCCCGTAGTTGTATGCGTAATCGAAGTTAATGGTGTATTGATACATAAAGTTGGAGTTGAACTAGGGAGACCAACTGTATTGAAAGGAATAATTACCACAGGAACCTCTGTTCTTGTAGAAGACAAACAACCAGTTACCTGATCTCTTGCTTCCGCAAAGTAACTTGTAGATAAAGCTTCATTTGTGGTAAATGTATTACCTGTAAAAATAATTGAACCACCTATTGAACTACTAAACCAATCTACATCTTGTCCAGCGTTTGGAGTTGCATTCAAATTAACTACACCCGGACCACAACGGGTTTCACCAGATGCAACTGGTGGAGCCAAAATTGAATTAATTGTAACTTTTACTGGCACTCTGCTTGTTGATTTACAACCTGTTATTTGATTTACAGCATCAGCATAAAGTGTAGTATCTTTATTAATTAGTCCAGTTGTATAGCTGGTACCTGTGTAAAATGATGATTCAATTGGATTTGTTGTTAAGTACCATCTAGCATCTTGATTAACCCCATTTAGTACTACATCTAATGTAACTGTACCTTCACCACATCTTGATTTATCGATAGGTGTTGGAGCTAAAGGAATAGAATTTACTGTTGCAGTAACAGGTGTTCTATCTACCGATGTACAACCTGTTGTTATATTCTTTGCTTGAGCATAATAGGTAGTTGTATTTTCAATTTCTGGAGTAGTATAATTCGAAGAACTACCACCGGATAACACAGTTCCACCAGTCGATAATTCATACCATTCAATAGATTCTCCAACACCTGGAGTAGCAGATAAATTAACGATACCTTTACCACACCTACTACCTGATGTCGTAATTGGTTTAATCGGTGGCGTATTTACAATTGCTTTAATCTCTGTTTTTGATGATAGACAACCTGTTAGTGTGTTTTTTGCTTCAGCATAAAAAGAAGTTGTAGTTGAGATTGTCGGTGTAGTTAATGTTAACCCTGTTCCCAAAACCGTCACTTGGTCTGCCGCATACCATTTGATAGTAGTTCCAGTAACTGTTGAAACTTTCAAATTAACTTTTCCAGAACCACATCTAGAACTATCAGAACCTGTGGGAGCTAATGGTGGATTTTTATCCTCATAAATGGTAATACTATCTTTACTAGAACAACCATTTGCGAGAAAACCTGTAACAATATATTTAGCTGGACTAGATATAATAATACTTGACGTATTACTCCCTTCCGACCAAGAATAACTCACCCCACCACTAGATGACAATGTAATGTTTTGTACATTACAAGTTAACGTATCAATCGACTTGTCATTTATTATGATCGTTGGCAAACCATTTACATTAATGTTGCCAAACAAGGTAGAATCCTCTGAAACGGGGCAAGCGCCACTTGCTGTAACAGAATAATTATATGGAGATGCTGCATTTGATGTAGGGGCACCATGGATTTTTAAAAAAGGGTATGCATAGGTAAAGGTGACACCAGCAGGTAATCCTGAAGCTGTAGCAGTAGTTGCATTCGCATCAACTTGGTACTTTATAGTGTCTAAAGGTGAATTTAGACAAACCGTTTGATTCGATGAAGCTAAAGATGATATTAAGTTAATTTCATTTCCTTTAACATAAAAAGTCTCTGTTTGATCTATGCCAGGACTGAAATCACCTGTACATGTTGCAGACATTTGAACAGTATATTTTCCTTTTTTAGAAAAATCTCCGACAGTAGTGACATTAACATATCTTGACCCTCCAGGACTAATAGAAGTTCCTGAATTTAAAGATGTTGTAAAAGATTGAACTACTGGTCCTGTAATACTTATGGTTATTGTTACTGGAGTAGATACAACATTCAAACTACTTGTACCATTATTTACAATTTTGACTTGTAGAGTTCTTCCAGTAGCGGGACACATCCCATCTTCAGGATGTGGATCACCACTAGTAGTTAAAGCTGTCGCCGCAACATTAACTGACTGAGCACTAGACCCTAAAGCAAACACAAAAATAAATAAAGCACCTAACAAAAATTTAAGTGAAAAACTATTTGTGTTCAATATATATTTAATTTTCAACATATTAACGAAAAAGTAAACTTTGTATTATTGAAATACAACTTTCAAAAATAACATTATATATTCAAAAACATTACGTTCAAATCGCAAAAAGGTTTATTCAAAATCATAATTTACACATAAAAAAACTTATGCTCAATTTTTTTGAACAATTTGTGGATTAGTGAATTCGAAAAATTATTAAAACATAATCCATTTTTTGATTGTTTCAATACCACAAAATAGGTATTTTTGCACTGTAATTTTGTTTATTTAAAATTAGTCTAAATAAATATAAGCAATTATCGATATGATTAAAGTAACAGATAACGCTAAAAAACAAGCCATTAGATTAATGGAAGATGAAAACAAGGAAGGATATTTCATCCGTGTTGGAGTTCAAGGAGGTGGATGTTCAGGTTTAATGTATCAACTTACATTCGACAATGAAATGAAAGAAGATGATAAAGAATTTTTTGATAACGACATTAAAGTGGTGGTTGACAAAAAAAGTTTCTTGTATTTAATCGGAACTACACTTGATTTTTCAGGAGGATTAAATGGAAAAGGATTTGTTTTCCAAAATCCAAATGCAGACAGAACGTGTGGTTGTGGAGAAAGTTTCTCCGTTTAAAAAATTCAACAATGGCATATACAGAAAATGAATTAGCCAAAGATTTACAAAATCAAGAATACAAATTTGGTTTTGTAACCAACATTGAAGCAGATCAAGCTCCAAAAGGATTAAATGAAGACATAATTCGCTTTATTTCTGCTAAGAAAAATGAGCCTGAATGGCTATTAGAATATCGATTGAATGCTTTCAAAACATGGTTACAAATGACTGAACCTGAATGGGCTCATGTACATTACGAAAAACCAAAATTTCAAGATATCATTTATTATTCTGCACCAAAACAAAAGAAAAAATACGAAAGTTGGGATGATGTTGAACCTGAATTGAAAGAAACCATGAAGAAATTGGGGATTTCAATGGATGAACAACAACGTCTTACTGGTACAAACGTAGCTGTAGATTTCGTTATGGATAGTGTTTCTGTTGCAACTTCATTCAAGGCTAAATTACAAGAATTAGGAATTATCTTTTGTTCTTTTTCAGATGCAGTTCAAGAACATCCTGAATTAGTTAAAAAATACATGGGTACAGTAGTACCACATACAGATAATTTCTACGCAGCTTTGAATAGTGCTGTATTCACAGATGGTTCTTTTTGCTACATACCTAAAGGTGTTAGATGCCCAATGGAATTATCTACTTACTTCCGTATAAACGAAGGTGGTACAGGTCAATTCGAAAGAACCTTAGTAGTTGCAGATGAAGGAGCTTATGTTTCTTATTTAGAAGGATGTACAGCTCCTCAACGTGATGAAAATCAATTACACGCAGCGGTTGTGGAATTGATTGCATTGGATAATGCAGAAATCAAATATTCAACTGTACAAAACTGGTATCCTGGTGATGCTGAAGGAAAAGGAGGTGTTTTCAACTTTGTAACAAAACGTGGTTTGTGCGAGAAAAATGCTAAAATTTCGTGGACTCAGGTTGAAACTGGTTCTGCTGTAACGTGGAAGTATCCATCTTGTGTGCTTAAAGGAGAAAATTCGGTAGGAGAATTTTATTCAGTAGCAGTAACTAATAATTACCAACAAGCGGATACTGGAACGAAAATGATTCATTTAGGAAAGAATACTAAAAGTACGATTATCTCAAAAGGTATTTCTGCTGGTAAATCGCATAATTCTTACCGTGGTTTGGTGCAAATTCACAAAAACGCAACAAACGCTCGTAACTTTTCACAATGTGATTCTTTGTTAATGGGTGATACATGTGGTGCGCATACTTTTCCATATATAGAATGTAAAAACAGCAGTGCGAAAATCGAACACGAAGCGACTACTTCAAAAATTGGGGAAGACCAAATATTTTACTGTTTACAACGTGGTATCAGCGAAGAAAAAGCGATTAGCTTGATTGTGAACGGTTACTGTAAAGAAGTACTAAACCAATTACCTATGGAATTTGCCGTTGAGGCTCAAAAACTGCTTGCGATTAGTTTGGAAGGATCAGTTGGATAAATTTAGATTGAAAGATTACAGATTGGAAGATTGCAGATTACAGATTACAGATTACAGATTACAGATTGCAGATTGGAAGATTGAAGATTGCAGATTACAGATTGGAAGATTGAAGATTGAAGATTGAAGATTGAAGATTTGAAGATTGCAGATTACAGATTAGAAAATTAAACATTAAGCATTACAAATTAAACATTATAAATGGCTACTATTAAAAACTTTGAAGAGTTAGATGTTTGGAAACTGGGTATGGAGTTATGCTCTGATATCTACAGTCTCACAAATACTGATTTATTTTCAAAAGATTATAGTTTAAAAGACCAAACTAGACGTGCAGCAATTTCTGTTCCATCTAATATTTCCGAAGGTTATGAAAGAGAAGGGATAAATCAATTCATCTACTTTCTAGTAATTGCAAAAGGTTCGTGTGGAGAATTAAGAACACAATTGAAAATTGCTCTTAATTTAAAATATATTAACGAAAAAGAATATTATAGACTAAATGATAAATGTTTATCAACTAGTAAACAACTTGCTGGATTTATTAAATATTTGAGAAATTATAAACAAAATGATAAAAATTACGATTCGCAAATTCAAACTATCAATTTGTAATCTGCAATTTGTAATTTGATAATTATAAGGAAAATGATTAAAATAGATAACTTACACGCTTCCATTAATGGGAAGGAAATATTGAAAGGCTTAAACTTAGAAGTGAAAGCTGGAGAAGTTCACGCGATTATGGGTCCAAATGGTGCGGGTAAAAGCACCTTGGCTTCTGTATTAGCTGGTCGTGAAGAATATGAAATCACAGAAGGTGAAGTGACTTTTGATGGAAAGGATTTATTAGAACTTTCTACGGAAGACAGAGCACGTGAAGGATTGTTCTTGGCGTTTCAATATCCGGTGGAAATTCCTGGAGTTTCTAATGTAAATTTCTTGCGTACTGCATTAAACGAAAAACGTGAGTATTTAGGTCAAGATCCTATTTCAGCGAAAGACTTTATGCAAATGGTGCGTGATAAATCAAAGATAGTTGAATTGGATTCTAAATTGGCTAATAGATCTGTGAACGAAGGTTTCTCTGGCGGTGAGAAAAAACGTAACGAGATTTTCCAAATGGCGATGTTAGAACCGAAATTAGCAATTCTAGACGAGACTGATTCTGGGTTAGATATTGATGCTTTACGTATTGTAGCAACTGGTGTAACTAAATTGAAATCAGAAGAAAATGCAACTATAGTAATCACTCACTACCAACGCTTATTAGACTACATCGTACCGGATTACGTACACGTTCTTTACAACGGAAAAATTGTAAAAACGGGACCAAAAGAATTAGCATTGGAGTTAGAAGAAAAAGGATACGATTGGATTAAGGCAGAGTTTGGGGAGTAGGCTTCGACAAGCTCAGCCTGACAGACTTCGACAAGCTCAGTCTGACTAAATCGACAGGCTCAGTCTGACATTAATTAAAATAAAACAGGGTAACCAAATTAGGTTAAAATGGAAGAAACTAAAAAATTTCACGAGCGCATAGCAACAAAGGGGTATACTTTGGTATTACCTCAAGAACTTCGTGAAAAATCATTAGAAATATTAAACGAAACTGCTTTCCCAACGACGAAAACGGAAGCGTGGAAATATACACGTACAACTCGTATTAGTAATGGAACTTTTCAATTAGCAAATCCAACTATACAATCTGTTACTCCTTATTTGATTGAAGGATTAAACGGAAACATATTAGTATTTGTAAATGGATTTTACCAAGCAAATCTTTCAACAATCATAGATACTAAAGGACTTCACGTTTCGTCACTTGCATGTACTCCACACGATTGGGTGAAAGCAAATACGAAAGTAAGTTTGGAAGGAGAAGTATTTAATGCTTTGAATACCGCATTTACTACTGATGGAGTATGTATTGAAATTGCTAAAAATGCGATTATCGAGGAACCAATACAGTTAATTTATATTACAACTGGTTCGGCTGTTTTATCATCGGTTCGCAATATTTTAATTGCAAACGACAATTCAGAGGCGACTGTTACGATGAATTACGTGGGTGAAAATGCAGAGGCAAACTTTACGAATGTAATTACAGAAGTAACTGTAAAAACAAACGCTTCGTTGTCTATTCATAAAGTTCAACACGAAAACAATACCAATTTCCATATTAACACGGAAACAGTATCACAAGGAAGAGATTCTCGTTTTACTTTATCTACTTCTACCTTTTCGGGAGCAATCGTACGTAATAATGTATATGTTCACGTGGATGGTGAAAATGCTGAAACAAACTTATATGGTTTGTATTTGACAGACGACAAACAGTTAGTAGATAACCATACCGTGATTGACCACAAAGTACCAAACTGTAATTCAAACGAATTATACAAAGGGGTGTTGGATGGACAATCAACCGGTGTTTTTAACGGAAAAGTATATGTTCGTGAACAAGCTCAAAAAATCAATGCTTTTCAATCAAATGGGAATGTATTACTGAGTGATAACGCTTCGATGAACTCAAAACCAGAATTGGAAATCTATGCGGATGATGTTAAATGTTCTCACGGATCTACAACAGGTCAAATTGACGAAGAAGCAATATTCTATTTACGTGCGAGAGGAATTTCTGAAAAATCAGCAAAAAGTTTAATGATAAACGGATTTGTTGGTGAAGTAGTTGACCAAATTTCAAACGAAATTGTTCGTGAACAGATTACAAAATTGATGGCGCAGAAGTTAGGATATTCTTTTGAATAAACTACTTTTGACAATATAGATTCTTCAGTAAACTATGGAAGAACGTTTAGATAAAATACTTATTCAGCGCGGTTTGATTACTACTCGAGTTCGAGCAGAAAAAATGATTCTCGAAACAGGAGTAAAAGTGGGGGGTAAACTCATTAATAAACCTGGAAAAAAATTTCCGTTGGATGTAGAAATTGAAATGCTAGCAGAAGAAATACCTTGGGTTTCTCGCGGCGCTTTCAAACTTATTCACGGATTAGATTTTTGGAATCTTTCTGTTGCTGGACTAACCGCAATGGATTTAGGTGCTTCCACTGGTGGATTTACAGAAGTATTGCTTTCCAGAGATATCGAAAAAGTATATTGTGTTGACGTAGGTACAAATCAATTGCATCAAACGATAAAGTCCAACGATAAAGTCATTGATATTAGTAAGACTCATATCCGTGAATTGACGAAACACCAAGTTTCAGAGTTAGTTGATTTAGTGGTGATTGACGTATCTTTTATTTCGTTGGAAAAAGTGTTGCCTTTTGTGCATCCGTTTTTAAAAGACGAAGGACAAATCATCACCTTGGTAAAACCACAATTTGAAGTCGGTAAAGAAAACATTTCGAAGGGAGGAATTGTTAAAAACACACTACTCTACCCTACGGTAATTGAAAATATCAAAAAAGTAAGTGAGCGTTGTAATTTGGAATACCGAGGACATATAGACTCACCAATTCTTGGAGGTGATGGAAACAAAGAATTTTTAATGTGGCTTACTAAAAAGCCTATATAATAATTGGTATGGAAACGACCGGTAAAAGAAAGTTTAATTTACGTGAAATCAGAGAAGACTTTCCTGCTTTACGTCAAACAGTATATGGTAAAAATTTGATTTATTTCGATAATGGTGCGACTTCTCAAAAACCGCAATTTGTCATCGATGCAATTAACCGATACTATACCAAAGACAATGCGAATATTCACCGTGGAGTTCATCATTTAAGTCAAAAAGCAACCAACGAATACGAGGCTTCTCGTAAAACAATTGCCACATATTTGAATGCAAAACATACACACGAAATAATTTTCACTAAAGGAACAACAGAAGGAATAAATTTGGTTGCATATTCTTTCGGGCTATTATTACAAAAAGGAGATGAGGTAATTATATCTGCAATGGAACACCATTCAAACATAGTTCCTTGGCAAATGCTCTGTGAGCGTGTAGGATGTGTATTGAAAGTGATTCCGATTAATAAAAAAGGAGAAATCATTTATGATGAATACCTACAATTATTAACAGAAAAGACCAAACTCGTTGCTGTTACGCATATTTCCAATTCCTTGGGAACAATCAATCCTATCAAAAAAATAATAGATGATGCTCATAAAGTAGGAGCGAAAGTATTGATTGATGGTGCGCAAAGTATTCAACATACAAAAATTGATGTTCAAGCATTAGATTGTGATTTTTATGTGTTTTCTGGTCATAAAGTATTCGGTCCAACTGGTATTGGCGTACTTTATGGTAAAGAAGCAATCTTAAATAAAATGCCTCCTTATCAAGGTGGTGGAGATATGATTTTAAAGGTGACGTTTGAAAAAACAACCTACAACGAATTACCATTCAAGTTTGAAGCAGGAACGCCTCACATTGCCGGAGCCATTTGTTTAGGTAAAGCGATTGAATACCTAAATCAATTTAACATTGAAGATTTAGAAAGACACGAATTGGAATTGGCTGATTATGCTACTGATTTGTTGTTAACGTTTGAAGGACTTCACATTATCGGTGAATCAAAGAAAAAAACAAGCGTGGTTTCTTTTGTTGTCGACGGTGCTCACCCGTTTGATATAGGTACACTATTAGACAAACAAGGAGTAGCAGTTCGCACAGGACACCATTGTACCCAACCGATTATGGACTTTTACAAAATACCTGGAACTGTAAGAGCATCTTTTGCCTTTTACAATACCAAGGAAGAAATAGATTATTTTATAGCTGCGCTTGATAAAGCAATAACGATGTTAAGATAAGGATATGACCTTAAACGAAAAACAAGTGGAATTAATTGATGAGTTTTCTGTCTTCGATGATTGGATGGATAAGTATCAATACATCATTGATTTAGGAAATGACCTTGCTCCTTTCGATGAAACAAAAAGAACGAAAGACAGAATCATTGAAGGATGTCAATCGCAAGTTTGGTTAGACGCCTCGTATGATGGAAACGTGATGCATTTTGAAGCAGATTCAGATGCAATTATCACGAAAGGAATTATTGCGATGTTAATTCGAGTGCTGGATAATGAAAAACCGGAAGAAATTGCAAAATGTGATTTCCATTTCATCAATGAGATAGGTTTGTATGAGCACTTATCCCCTACTCGTTCGAATGGTTTAGCAAGTATGGTCAAAAAAATGAAAATGGCAGCTTTGATGGCTGTTGGTCAAAACGGATAATTATGGTAGAGTTAGAAAATAATATTGTTTCGATGTTAAAGACAATCTATGACCCGGAAATTCCAGTGGATATTTACGAGTTAGGATTGATTTATGAGGTGAAAATTTCCAAAGAAAACGACGTTGTAATAGATATGACATTGACTTCTCCAAATTGTCCCGTAGCAGAAACGTTACCAAAAGAAGTAGAAGACAAAGTAAAATCGGTAGAAGGTGTTGCCTCATGTATCGTGAATATTGTCTTTGACCCTTCGTGGGATAAGGATATGATGTCTGAAGAAGCAAAACTAGAATTAGGCTTTTTGTAACTTCGACAAGCTCAGTCTGACAAAAAGACTTTATAAATTTAATTTGTCAGATTGAGCATGTCGAAATCAGACAAATTAAATTTATATTTTGTATATTTAAGAAAGACACTTTGCTCATTTTTGTCACGCTGAGCTTGTCGAAGTGGACATAAAAAAGCAAAGTAAAAACAAAGTGTTATGAGAAGAGTTGTAATCACTGGAATGGGGGCGTTAACGCCGATTGGGAATTCTGTAGAAGCATATTGGGAAAATCTTAAAAATGGGGTAAGTGGTGCAGGTCCGATTACCAAATTTGACACCGAAAAGTTTAAAACGACTTTTGCGTGTGAATTAAAGGGATATGACCCAAAAGCACATTTTGATGTTAAAGAAATCAGAAAATACGACCCATTTACACAATATGCCTTGGTTGCTGTGGATGAAGCAGTAAAACAAGCACAACTTAATTTTGAGAAATTAAATGTAAACCGTATTGGTGTGATTTGGGGATCTGGAAATGGAGGGATCCAAACATTTCAAGATCAAATGATGGAATTTTGTCAAGGTGACGGAACACCAAGATTTACACCATTCTTTATACCTCGTATTTTAGTTGATATTGCCTCTGGAATCATTTCCATTAAATACGGATTAAGAGGCGTAAATTATTGTCCAGTATCTGCTTGTGCCACTTCAAACACTGCATTGATTGATGCTTTCAACTACATTCGTTGGAACAAAGCAGATATCATTATTTCGGGTGGTTCAGAAGCGGCGATTAATCAAGCGGCGATTGGTGGATTCTCTGCTGCACAGGCTTTATCAAAACGCAACGATGACCCAACAACAGCTTCAAGACCTTTTGATGTCAATCGTGACGGTTTTGTAATGGGTGAAGGTTCAGGCGCATTGATTTTAGAAGAATATGATCACGCTGTTAAACGTGGCGCAACAATACTTGGCGAAATTGTAGGAGGTGGAATGGCTGCTGATGCTTACCACTTAACAGGAACGCACCCAGAAGGAGAAGGTGCAGTACTAGGTATGGAATTAGCTATCGAAGAAGCAGGAATTACCGCTTCTGACGTTGATTATATCAATATGCACGCTACTTCTACTCCGCAAGGAGATGTGAGTGAATTAATTGCTGCAAAACGTGTTTTTGGAGAAAATCAAAAATTAAGTGTTTCTGGAACGAAATCGATGACTGGACATTTATTGGGTGCTGCAGGTGCTATTGAGGCCATTGCCTGTGTGAAAGCATTGCAAGACCAAATTGTACCACCAACCATCAATACAGAAACAATTGAACCAGAATATGCTTCAATGTTCCATTTCCCTTTACACAAAGGAAAGGCTAAAACGATGACGTATGCGATGAGTAATACCTTTGGTTTTGGTGGACATATTGCTTCGGTCATTTTTAAAAAATTTGAAAAATAATTCAATACAAAATGATATTCAAAGCCTTACAGAGATGTAGGGCTTTTTTTATGAAGAAAATTGTATTATTAAATCTATTAAATAATAGCTTATAATTGAATGATCTAAATAAAATTTAAAACCAAAATTAAAGATTAGATTATATTTTATATTTTTGGACTTATTTAATACTTAATTAAGTTTAAAGATGAACTTAAGTTACCGACAAGTTTAAAAACAATAGACGATCAGCAGGTTCTAACTCACTTATCGCCTTACTAAAAATAAAATTAATATAATAACTGGAGTCCAGAAATCAGTAAAAAAAACGGGGCGTATCCCAAAAGCCATATGAGTAAGAAATAATTTAATAATAAATGAATCTAAATTTATCTACAATAATACTATCAGTACCTTCGTTAGGAATATCTGAAATAATATTAATAATAATTTTTATAAGTTTTGGCTTAGGCTTAATTCCAACAATATTCTATTTAATAACTCTTCAAAATACACTAAAAGAAATAAGTGTTGAAAATCGTAAAATGAAACCTAGTCAAGTTTGGTTAATGCTAATACCACTATTTGGAATTGCTTGGCAATTTATTTTAATAAGTAGAATTAGTGAGTCATTAAAAAGTGAATTTTCATCAAGAAGCATTTCAATAAATGAAGAAAAACCAGGTTATTCCATTGGATTAACCTACTGCATACTATTTTGTTGCGGTTGGATACCGGTACTCGGTTTATTAGCTGCTATTGGAGGCTTAGTTTGTTGGATAATATACTGGGTTAAAATAAATGATTTTAAGAAAAAACTTCAACAAACAAAATTTATTTAAAAATATAATAAATATTCATACACCCTATTCAACACAAAGCCTTAAAATTATTGTCACTTATACTAAAAGTACTCCAACACGTAATTAAAACGCATTTAATAAAAATTTAAGTATGTTGTTTTCCGATTTGATTTAATACTATAGCCAAGTTTTAACGACTTGGCTTTTTTTTGAATGTAACCTATTAAAAACAAGCTGTTTTTTGATTGATAGGCACTAAAGATCCCCTACACATAAAACTACTGTTTATAGAAATGCATAATTGACCTTTACAATAGTCTTATAAAAAATCACTAATTTAAAAGTGTCTCATATATTTTTAATTTGATAAGCTGTTTTAAGAATTTTATACGAAGTATAAAATCAAATCTTTTATATCCTAAAATTCAACATCTAGATTATAAAATCGCTTAAAATGGTTATTTTTAAGTGAATTTTAGTTCGGGTTTAGTCTCTCTAACTCTAGAATAGGTTTGAGACGAACTGACGTTGCCTCACACTTATAACTTCACTAAAAAAGACTAATTTTATCTCATGGATCAGAATCAAATAAATATTGAATTTGCAAGTTGGATAAATTCGTTGAAAAAGAAAGTTCAATCTGCGAGACAAAAAATTGCTTTTTCGATTAACTCTCAACTTTTAGAATTGTATTTTGGGAAATAGGAAAAGACGTTGATTCTAAACTTAAAAGTTCTAATTGGGGAACGAATATAATTGATAAAATTTCTTCTGAATTAACATCAGAGTTTCCTGATATCAAAGGTTTTTCACGGAGAAATATTTATGCTATTAGACAATGGTATTTATTTTATTCTCAAAAATATGAATTTGTGCCACAAGCTGTGGCACAAATTCCTTGGGGACATAATCGATTAAATATTAGTAAAATAAAAGATATTCAGATAGCTGAATTTTATATCGAACAATGTCTCAAAAATGCATGGGATAGAGATACGTTAGAAATTCAAATTAAATCAGCATTACATAATAGAATTGGTAGCTCTTCTAACAATTTTCTTAATACGCTTCCTGACAATCAATCAAAACTAGCAAATGAAACATTAAAAGATCCGTATAATTTTGACTTTTTAGGTTTACAAGAAGATGTTTTAGAAAAAGTAATAGAAGATGAATTAACAAAACACATTACAAAATTTCTATTAGAATTAGGTAAAGGTTTTGCGTTTATTGGAAGGCAATATAAAATAGAAATAAGTGAAACAGATTATTTCATTGATATGCTTTTCTATCATTTAGAACTACGTTCATATGTTGTTATTGAACTAAAATCTGGGAAATTCAAACCTGAATACGCTGGAAAGTTAAACTTTTATTTATCTGCCATTGATAGTCAGTTAAAAAAAGAATTTGATAATCCAACTATAGGGATTTTACTTTGTAAATCAAAAGATAAAATAGAAGCTGAATATGCGCTACGCGACATCAATAAGCCTATGGGTATAAGCGAGTATAGACTAACTGAAGCAATCCCAGAAAATATAAAATATAAATTGCCTACGATTGAAGAATTAGAGAACGAATTAAAAAAAAACGAAAACGAGGGTTAACAGCACCTTAAAACTAGGCTCTTAAACTCACTTCGAATAAATATTTACTACATTTGAAAATAAATCTCGCTTCGAGTTTTGGGTGCTTTGCCTCGGTATCGCCCATCGCTAAAGGCGCAAAACGTTAAATATAACCAGACTCTTAAAACCGCTCTATCACCTCCCCACTTGTCAATTGATACGTTTTAAAACAATTGGCTGTTAAACACGAATGCACAGGAAGAATATATAAAACATCACCTACTTTGTAATTTGAAATTATTTCATCTGATACAGAAATAATTCCATGTTCTTGCGACAAACTTTTTACGTAAATTCCATCGATGATTTCTCCCCAACCATCGGTTGTTTGTTTTACAATTCTACCGTAGATAGTACCTAAGATTGGATCAACAAAAGCATCTTTTGCAAAGTGAACTCCACCTCCGTGCATAATCATTTCATTTTTATCCTCGTGAATTGCCACAACAGGACAAGCCATAGCGATTGCAATCTCTTCATTTGTATTTGATCCTATTGAAGCTTGTTGAATATCGTAAAACACGAAATTTCCTGGTCTAATTTCATCTACCATTGAAAAATCTTCTACCACGCTGCATGTTGGTGTATCACCTACCGAAATAATCAGATTTGGGTAATCCGCTTTATACTTTTCTTTAAATGGTAAAATGATTGAAATACTTTCTTTGTGAGTAGCTTCAATTTCCTCGTAACTAGAAGATTTATAACTATGACCAGCATGACCTAAAAATCCAAGGAAATTTAATTTATCACTTGCTATAGTTTTAGCAAGAATGGCATCAATTAATTCAAAATTATCCGGTTGAACACCTGTTCGCTTATACCCTACGTCGATTTTAATAAAGAAACCAATTGAATGAGTAAGGTTTTTTATTAGAAAATCAACAGCCTCCAAGTTCACAATCACCACATTCAACTGTATTTTAGAAGCCAAATCATTGATGGTATCAATTTCCAAAAAA
This sequence comes from Crocinitomicaceae bacterium, assembly GCA_046304235.1. Classification (GTDB taxonomy): domain Bacteria; phylum Bacteroidota; class Bacteroidia; order Flavobacteriales_D; family Crocinitomicaceae; genus CANHVK01. The sequence goes on from JBKCEW010000061.1 coordinate 36,417, forward strand.
TTCACTGGAAAAGCCACTGTAATGTCATTCCATTCAGGAGCGAAATAGTTGGCCATATCCAACGAAGAAACGGTAATCTTGTTCACTCCCGCATCCTTAAACCAACGTCCGATTGCTAATGATTGATGTGTTTTAAAATGTGCTCTAAATTCAACATTGTTTCGCTTTGCTTTATCCGCAATTTTTTGAATGTTCGCACGACATTTTTTTTCATCAACAAGGAAAGTAGGTTTTGTGATCATGAAAATTGAGAATTATAAATTATGAATTAAAATTGATACAAAAAATGGCTACCGTTTCGGATAGCCATTTAAATAAAATGTATTTACTTTTAGTTACCTTTTAACGCTTCAGCACCACCAACGATTTCTAAGATTTCGTTTGTAATTGCAGCTTGACGTGCTTTGTTGTAACTTAATGTTAATGTTCTTTTCAATTCTTTCGCGTTGTCTGTTGCTTTGTGCATTGCAGTCATACGCGCACCGTGTTCAGAAGCATGAGAATCTAAAAGTGCTTTGAAGAATTGAGTTTTCAACGATTTTGGAATTAAATCCTCGATGATTTCCGTTTTGCTTGGTTCGAAAATGTATTCCACATTTGTAGAAGAAGCTTCGTTTGTAATTGGAGCAATCGGCAGTAATTGTTCCGCTTTTACATCCTGAACACTTGCGTTAACAAATGAGTTATATACAACCACTACTTTGTCAAATTTCTTTTGCAAGAAAAGATTAGTAACATTTTCAGCGATTTCTGCTGCGTTAGCGAAAGTTAAATTAGAGAAGATATCCTCACTACCAACTTCTTTGTTATCGATACGGATATCGCTTCTTCTAAACGCATCAGTTACTTTCTTACCAAAACAAATGATATTTACATTAGCGTTTGCGTAAGTTTTATTCACCAACTCATTTACTTTCTTAATGACGTTGTTGTTAAATCCTCCACATAAACCTCTGTTGGAAGAAATAGCTAACACAAGAATATTGCTTTCTTGTCTGATTTCTGAGTATGGATTTTCAGAGATATCAGTCGTAGCACTCAAATTACCTAAAAGTTCTTGCAATTTATTTGAATACGGTCTCATTTGCGTAATTGCATCTTGAGCCTTTTTCAATTTAGCAGCAGAAACCATCTTCATAGCAGAAGTAATCTGCATCGTTGAAGAGATAGAGGTAATTCGGTTTTTAATTTCTTTTAAGTTTGCCATAACTTTAGTTCAAAGAGGGTATTTTTTCAAACACCCTCTAGATTATAAACTTATTAATATTTTGAAGCGATTTCTTTAGCAACTTTAGATAATACATCTGTTGCTTCGTCTGTGTATTTACCTGCTTTTAAAGAAAGTAATACATCAGCGTGTTTAGCCTCTAAGTAGTTTAAGTATTCTTTTTCGAACTCTTTCACTTTATTTACAGGTACTTTTTGAATCAATCCTTTCGTACCAACGTAAATAATAGCAATTTGCTTCTCTACTGGGTAAGGGTCACCATCTTGTTGTTTCAAGATTTCAACGTTACGAGCACCTTTATCCAATACATATTTAGTAGCAGCATCTAAGTCAGAACCAAATTTAGCGAAAGCTTCTAACTCACGGTATTGAGCTTGGTCTAATTTCAATGTACCAGCTACTTTTTTCATTGACTTAATTTGAGCATTACCACCTACACGAGATACAGAGATACCAACGTTAATTGCAGGACGGATACCAGCGTTAAATAAGTCACTTTCCAAGAATATCTGACCATCAGTAATCGAAATTACGTTTGTTGGGATATAAGCAGAAACGTCACCACCTTGAGTTTCGATGATTGGAAGAGCTGTCAAAGAGCCTCCTCCTTTCACTTTACCTTTTAAACTTTCAGGTAAATCGTTCATGTTAGCAGCGATTTCATCATCATTGATGATTTTAGCAGCTCTTTCTAATAAACGAGAGTGTAAGTAGAATACGTCACCTGGGTAAGCCTCACGACCTGGAGGACGACGTAATAATAAAGAAACCTCACGGTAAGCTACCGCTTGTTTAGATAAATCATCATAAATAATTAATGCAGGTCTTCCTGTATCACGGAAATACTCACCAATCGCAGCACCAGTCATTGGAGCATAGAACTGCATTGGAGCAGATTCTGAAGCATTTGCAGCAACAACAACTGTATAAGCCATTGCACCAGCTTCTTCTAATTTTTTAACGATACCTGCAACAGTAGACCCTTTTTGACCTACAGCAACGTAGATACAGAAAACAGGCTCTCCTCTATCGAAGAATTCTTTTTGATTAATAATTGTATCAATAGCAACAGTAGTTTTACCAGTTTGACGGTCACCAATGATTAACTCACGTTGTCCACGTCCTACAGGAATCATCGCATCGATTGATTTGATACCAGTTTGTAACGGTTCAGTTACTGGTTGACGGAAAATAACCCCAGGAGCTTTACGCTCGATAGGCATTTCAAACAATTCACCAGAGAATTCACCTTTACCATCGATTGGGTTACCAAGTGTGTCAACAACGCGACCTACCATTCCTTCACCTACTTTTACAGAAGCAATTTTACCTAATCTTTTTACCGTATCACCTTCTTTTACTAATGAAGATTTTCCAAGTAATACAGCACCAACGTTATCTTCTTCTAAGTTTAGTGCGATTCCTTGTAAACCACCATCGAATTCAATTAATTCACCGTATTGAACTCCATCAAGTCCATAAATACGTGCAATACCGTCACCAATTTGTAGTACGGTACCTACTTCCTGAAGCTCCGCTTCTGTACGGAAGCCAGAAAGTTGTTCTCTTAAAATTGCAGAAACTTCTGCTGGTTTTACATCTGCCATATGTGTTTCATTTTACGCCTTGAAAGGCAAATCAAACTATCGTTTTAAACGTTGTTTTAAATTTTTCAATTGATTAGCTACAGAAGCATCTACTTGAGTGTTTCCGATTTTAACTACAAAACCACCTAAGATTTCTTCATCAATTTTCTCAGTCAATTCGATTTCTCCTTTCACTGCTGGTTTCACTTTCGCTAAAATAGCAGCCACAGTTGCTTCGTCTAATTTTTTAGAAGAAACCAATGTTACAGGAACAATTCCTTTGTGAGCTTTTAATTGATCTTGAAAAGAAGCAGCAATTTCAACTAAGATATTCTCTCTACCGTTTTTCGTAATCAATGCTACGAAAGCTAGAGACAACTCATCGAAATAATCGAAGATTTGGTTGAAAATAGAAACCTTCTTATCTGCTTGAATCAACGGACTAGACAAGAATAATTGAAAGTCACGTGTTTCATCGTTAGCAGCAACAACTGCGTTCATATCATTAGAAATTGCTTCAAGCTTATTTTGCTCAATAGCTAATTCTAATAATGCTTTTGCGTATCTAACTGCTGATTTAGTACTTTTCATTGCGAAAATTAATTCAAGTTAATATCTTCAGCTAACTTAGTTGCTAATGCTTTTTGTTTGTCGTCAGAGGCCAATTCAGTACGAACGATTTTTTCAGCGATTTCAATAGACAAAGAAGCTACGTGTAATTTCAATTCAGAAATTGCAGCAGATTTCTCTAATTCAATTGCATGATGAGCAGCAGCTAGTACTTTTTCAGCTTCAACTTTAGCATTATTTTTAGCGTCCTCAATCATTTTGTTCGCTGTTTCTTTCGCATCTTTCACGATAGCATCTCTTTCAGCTCTTGCTTCTTTCAATAAGTTATCGTTTGCAGCTTTCAACTCAGAAATCTCTTTGCGAGCATTTTCAGCCATATTGATTGCATTTTCAATTCCTTCTTCACGCTCTTGTAACGCATTCAAAATTGGTTTCCATGCAAATTTTCTCATTAATAAAATCAATACTAACAAGATTACTGATTGCATCACAAATAACCCTGGAGAAAAGTCGTTTAATAATTGTTCCATTGTATTTTATTTATTCTTTGTTTTGTTTTTTGTTTTTTTAAAAAACATTTTCCACGACCAACCGTCATGGAAAATGTTAATTTCTCTTGGATTATTTTCCTAAGATCAAAGCACCGAAAGCAAGACCTTCCAATAACGCACCGATGATGATCATCGCTGTTTGGATTTTTCCTGCAGCCTCTGGTTGACGAGCAATACCTTCCATTGCTTTACCACCAATTTGACCTAAACCGATACCTGCTCCGATTACTACTAATCCCGCACCAATTAAATTGTACATAACTTATAGATTATATGTTAAACAAAAAATTACTAATTAATGATGGTCGTGGTCTTCCACAGCCATTCCTATAAACAATGATGATAACATTGTGAAGATAAACGCTTGCAAGAACGCTACCAACAACTCTATCACCATAATGAATGATGTTAACAAGAAAGAAACACCTGTAGAACCAACTGGCCCAAACATTGCTTTCATTGTAATCATCAAGGCAATCAAACTCATTAATACGAAGTGACCCGCTGTAATGTTAGCGAACAAACGAATTGTTAATGAAAAAGGTTTTGTAAACAAACCTAACACCTCGATTGGTGCTAAAATAATTTTCATTGGGACTGGTACGCCTGGCATCCAGAAAATATGTCCCCAATAGGATTTGTTACCACTGAATTGAACGATAAAAAACGTAAACAATGCCAAACACAACGTTACAGCGATGTTACCAGTCACGTTAAACCCTAGTGGAGTTAAACCTAATAAATTCAAAATCCAAATAAAGAAAAACACTGTTAATAAGAACGGCATGAATCTTTTGTATTTTTTCTCACCGATGTTAGGTCTAGCGATTTCATCACGTACATACAACACTAAAGGCTCTAACACTCTTCCTAAACCAGTTGGGATTGGACCTTTTTTATAGCTTCTTGCTAAAGAACCGAAGAATAAAATCATCAATAAGCCAGCGATTAAAATACCTAAAGCGCTTTTTGTAATAGATAAATCTAACGGTTTATAGTTTGAAGGATGTTCTCCGTGCATGTGAATAGTACCATTTTTATCAGTACCATAAATTTTTCCATGGAATAATTTATAATGCTTCCCGTTACTTTCTACAACAGCTTCACCATGGTGAAAATTAGCAGCAGAAAAAACATGTAATCCATTGTCTAACAAGATTACAGGTAATGAAAATCCAATATGTTTCCCAGTAGAACCATCTGTGTACAACACAAAATCATGAGCATCTTGTAAGTGATGTTTGATATAACCAGTAATCTCGTCAGGAGTATTGATTGGTCCTTCAGAACCATGAGATTCCTTTTTGTTGTGACCTGATTTAGCATGTTCATTAGCAAATGTTATTGAGCTAAAAGCCAAACAAATGAATGTTAAAAGGATTCCGAGTTGCAATGTTACTTTTTTCATATTTCTGTAATCAGATTATCTATGAGGTACTTAAAATCGAGTGCAAAAATACATAATAATTTAAAATAAAAAACTTTTTTTATTGTTTGTCTGTCTTTTGCATCAGTAGATTTGACACTACCAAGGTTTCTAAAAACAAGAAAACGAAAAGCGGAATAAGAATAAACATTTTATCAATCAAAAGAATTGTTTTTAACTCCAACATTTTTGAGTAAAAAATCATCATAAAAAGTCCCATCTTGACAAACATACCCACCAAAAAACCGTGTCCAGCATTATTAGGCATTACTGTAAAAAGTAATTCAATTCCAGTTACAATAATAACAGAAGAAATGCCAAAAAACACATATAAAGAAACCTCAGTAAATGGTAGATTCCAATCAAATAAAATAGACTGAATAAAGCACATTACTATCGCTACCGCAACAATAATACCATTAAAAACCAACAATCTTTTTACTAAACTACTTTTTTGCATCATCTTCATTAGACATTTTAATAACCTGTCGAATAACCGAATAGGTCGAACCAAAAACGGCAAACAAAGTTAATACTTTATCATAGCCAAACGTTTCGCTTGGGTGATTTTTATCTAACCAAGCACCTAACAAATGACATAAGTAGATTGTTAATCCCATTTGCAATCCAAGCGAAGAAAACTTCAACCAAACATTGGATGATTTAGTTACTTTATTTTGTTGTTTATTTTCCAAGACACAAATTTTTAAACCAATATACGTAATTTAAAAGAATATTGACACGAAAGAAAGGAAGAATAATTTCCCTTGTCAAAAAGTATCTCTTATATTTGTTGCATATATGATGACTGTGGATGAAATAATGCAGCCGATAGAGGCAGAAATGAAGGAATTTGAACTTCACTTCAAATCACATCTACAATCAAAAGTTCCTCTTTTAGATAAGATTACACATTACATCATTAAACGTAAAGGAAAACAAATGCGCCCTATGTTTTTGTTTTTAACCGCAAAAATGTTGGGTGAAATCAATACTAAAACTTACCAAGCTGCTACCTTAGTTGAATTATTACATACAGCAACCTTGGTACATGACGATGTGGTTGATGACGCAAACGAACGGAGAGGATTTTTCTCGATTAATGCCCTTTGGAAAAATAAAATTGCCGTTTTAGTGGGAGATTACATGCTTTCACGAATTCTATTATTATCAATTGAAAATAAAAATATACGTGTATTAGAAATAGTAGCAAGAGCGGTAAGAGAAATGAGTGAAGGAGAATTGTTGCAAATTGAAAAAGCACGCAAATTAGACATTACAGAAGAAGTTTATTTTGAAGTCATTCGTCAAAAAACAGCTTCTTTGATTGCTACTGTTTGTGAATCTGCTAGTGCCTCTGTAGATCGTGAAGACCAAGCAGCAAATATGCGAAAGTTTGGAGAGTTAGTAGGATTAGCATTTCAAATCAAGGACGATATTTTTGATTACGGTGATTACGATGATATTGGAAAACCAACAGGTTTAGATATTCGAGAGCGTAAAATGACTTTGCCGTTAATTTATGCCTTAAACAATAGCGATAAATCAGTTCGTAAGGAATTGATTTACATTGTTAAAAACAAAAACGAAGATAAAAATTCAGTGAAAAGAGCCATTGAATTAATTCATCAATCTGGTGGTATTCAGTACGCTACAAAAAAAATGCACGCATTGAAAGAGGAAGCTTTAGATTTAATAAAAGACATTCCAGAATCAGCCTCGAAGCAATCATTAATTGGTTTAGTAAATTATTCTATTGAACGTAAAAAATAAAAGTATGAAATTGATAATTAGTTTGGTACTATTAGTATCTCTAACCTTTTTTTCATGTTCAAGAAATGAAAAAACGGAAGAAAAAGCAACTGAAAAGTTAGAAAAAATAGAATCTTTAGTAGAAATTAAAAACGGTATTTATACAGAATACTATCCCGGAAGAAAACAAATTAAATTCCAAGGCGAACAAGACAATATGGGTAATCGCCAAGGAAAATGGACGTTCTACAGCGAAACAGGGATCGAATTAAGTTCTACACATTACGAACATGGTAAAAAACACGGTGCATCATTTGCTAAATATCCTAACGGCGCTCTTCATTATATTGGAGAATACGAAAATGATAAAGAAGTAGGTATTTGGAAAATGTATGATGAAAAAGGAAATCTAGCAACAGAAAAAGACTACAGTAAACCTTAATGTCAAGAATACCCCCGCATATCATAGATGAAATAATGCAAACCTCAAGAATTGAAGAGGTTATAGGGGAATTTGTACACTTAAAAAGAGCTGGTTCAAATTTAAAAGGATTAAGTCCTTTCACAGATGAAAAGACACCCTCATTCGTAGTTTCACCGGCAAAACAAATCTTTAAATGTTTTTCTACAGGGAAAGGAGGTTCCGTTGTCACCTTTCTGATGGAAAAGGAACATTATTCCTATCCTGAAGCACTAAAATGGCTAGCGAATAAATACAATATTACCTTACCAGAAGAACGTGAGCCTACCGCAGAGGAACTAGCACAAATCACTGAAAAAGAAAGTCTTTTCATTATCAACGAATTTGCTAGAAATCATTTTGTTGAACGTATGCACGAAACAGATGAAGGAAAGGCCGTTGGACTAAACTACTTCATTGAGAGAGGTTTTCGCAAAGACATTATTGAAAAATTTCAATTAGGTTATTGTCTTGAAAAGGGAAATGATTTTACAGAAAATGCGATCCAAAAAGGATATAAATTAGAATATCTTGAAAAAATTGGACTTATTAAATCCAAGGATAATCGCCATTTTGATTTTTTCAGAGGACGTGTTATGTTTCCTATACACTCCGTTTCAGGACGTGTATTAGGATTTGGAGGAAGAACCTTATTAGCAGATAAAAAAATTGCCAAATATTTCAATTCACCAGAAAGTGTCATTTATAATAAAAGTGATATTCTCTATGGGTTGTATTATGCAAAAGGAGATATCGTTAAGTACGATAATTGCTATTTGGTTGAAGGCTATACAGATGTAATCAGTATGCACCAAGCCGGAATTATTAATGTCGTTTCGTCTTCTGGTACATCATTGACCCATGGACAAATAAAACTCATCCGTCGTTATACTCAAAACGTAACTATTTTATATGATGGTGATGCTGCAGGAATAAAGGCCTCATTTAGAGGGATCGATTTATTATTAGAAGAAGGTCTAAATGTTAGAGTCGTTTTATTTCCTGATGGAGATGACCCTGATTCCTACTCCAAAAAGGTTTCAAACGAAGAATTAAATCAATATATAAAATCTCACATGAAAGACTTTGTTTCTTTCAAAGCAGAGATATTATTAGGCGAAAACGGAGTTCAAGATCCAATACAACGAGCAAAATTAATTCACGATATCGTCCACTCTATTTCATTGATTCCTGATGAAATTAGTAGAACCGTTTATTCTCAAGAAATTTCAAAAAGATTTGAAATAGATATCAATATCATACATCAAGAGTTATTTAAACTACGTAAAAATCAATTAGCAAAACAACAAGCAACAAATACTCCTCAACAAGCTCTTGAACCTGAAATCCCTACATACGAGTCAGCAACCACTGAAAATCAAAGTACACAGACTTCAGATACAAAACACCATTTTATTTCATTGGATCATGCTGAATATGATTTGATTCGGATATTGGTTAAATATGGAGTTTTGGCCATTGAAATAGAAATTACTAATGAATTTCAACAAAAAACAAAAATAGAAACTTCAGTAACGGAGTTAGTTTGTGCTGAAATACATAAAGATCAAATGTTTTTTGAAAACACTGTTTTTCAACGATTATTTAACGAAGTAAATGAAAGCTTAAACCAAGAAAAACGTTTCTTAAAACCAAGTCATTTCTTAAAATCTACAGATATAGAAATAGTAAAATTAGTTTCTGATATCGAAAACGAACCCTATGAATTAAGCCATAATTGGCTAAAAGAAAAGAACATAGAAACAAACTATGAAATTGACAAACTTTCAGATGCTGTTTTAACCTCGATTTATCATTTCAAAATGAGTCGAATCATAAAACGCATTTACGAAATTCAATCAGAACTTGCTAATTTAAATGCAGCCAATGATGATGAATTTGCATCGATGAGTTTATTATTAATGGAACAAGTAAAATTAGAGCAAGTAAAAACCGTATTATCAAAAGCATTAGGCAGAACCATTTTGTAAAAATATGAGTGAAACATTATTTGAGTTAGGTCCTTATAAAGTATGTATGTGGAATTTGTTAGCCCTATCTATCATTTATACCATTGCATTTATTTTAAGTCGATTGACTCATCAATCATTAAAAAAATACCTGATTGACAACAACATAAAACTTGAAGGTAGAAGAACAACACTTTTAAAATTATCAAGTCAAAGTGTTTATTTCCTTGCAGCATATATCTCCATTTTAAGTTTTAAAATCAACAATAACCACGTTTCTTTCACTGACTTTTTGAACTACAAAATTGTAGAATCAAAACAAGCGAACATTTCTTTCTTCCAGATAATCATTGTTATTGGAGTTTTTTTCGCTGCTAGAATATCTGTCAACTTCATGAAATTATATTATAATAAGAAGTTAAGACAAAAAGAAAGTTTTAATCCGAGTACAGAATATATCTATGTTCAAACAACAAAATATGCTATTTATGTATTCTCTATTTTATTCAGTTTAAATCTTTTCGAAATAAATATTTCTCTACTGCTCACTGGTTCAGCAGCTATGTTGGCCGTAATTGGTTTTATTTTCCAAGATGTATTTAAAGACATGTTTTCTGGACTCGTTTTACTTTTTGAAGGAACCATAAAAATCGGTGACATTGTAGAAATTAGAGATTCAAAATTCAAAGAACCTGTATTTGCTAAAATATTAAAAATCAACGTAAGAAGTACCCAAATCGAAACACGCGAAGGAAATGTATTTATCATTCCAAACGCAAAACTAACCCAAGAATATGTAGAAAATTGGAGCCAAAATAATGAGTTAACTCGTTCAACCATTTTTATTACAGTACAATACGGTACAGATTGTGATTTGGTAATTAATCTTTTAAAGCAAGCAGCATTAAGTCATCCTAAGGTTAAAAAAAACAATCCTATTCAAGTTCGTCTTCGAGATTTTGGAGAAAATGGATTGGAAATGGAATTATTATTTTGGTGCGATAACACATGGGATATAAATAATTACAAATCAGAAATTAGATTAGAAATCAATCGATTATTTAATCAATACAACATAAAAATACCTTATCCACATCGTCATTTAGTTTATGATAAACCAACCGAAATTGAAAACAAAAACAGTACTAATTATGAAAGTTCTTTTTAACCTAATCTTAAGCATTAGTATTGGTGTTCAATTTACTTATTCTCAGAATTGGGATATAAATCTTTTAAAATCAGTAAATAGTCAATACACCGAAAATGTTGGTAAACCAATGATTATAGTGACTGAAAGCATTACTCCTGTATCATTAGCAGCACCTATAGGAATATTTATAGCAGGAACTATCAAAAAAAATGATAAACTAAAACATGATGCAATTTCAATAGGTGTATCTCAATTGTTTTCGAGTATATTAACCGTTGGATTAAAACTAGGAATTAATCGTCCTAGACCATCGATAACCTACCCAAATGATATCACAAAATATTCTAGTGCAGGCTCTCCCTCTTTTCCTTCTGGTCATACAAGCATGGCATTTAATGTTGCAACTGCATTAACTCTAAATTACCCGAAATGGTATGTATATGTGCCCGCCTATCTTTGGGCAAGTAGTGTCGGTTATTCTAGAATGTATTTAGGAGTGCATTATCCATCAGATGTATTAGTCGGAGCAGTTATAGGTAGTGGAACTGCTATTCTTACTGAATATGGGAGAAAGTATTTGGTAGAAAAAAGAAACAGGAAAGTTGAGAATCAGTTTTAGATTCAAAGATTACAGATTACAGATTGAAAGATTACGACAATTTATCTGCTAAGATTTTCATCTCGATGACAGGAGATATTTTTTCGTAAACGATGTTATAAACCGCTTGAATAATAGGCATCTCAACATTGAATTTTTTATTGATTTCAACTAAACATTTTACAGCATAATATCCTTCAGCAACCATTTCCATTTCAAGTTGAGCACTTTTTACAGAATACCCTTTTCCTATCATGAAACCAAAAGTTCGGTTACGAGAAAACTTTGAGTAGGCAGTTACTAATAAGTCACCTAAATAAGCACTAGACTTCACATCACGGTGTATCGGGTGAACAACATCGATGAAGTTTTCGATTTCTTGAATTGCATTAGATACTAACACAGACTGGAAATTGTCACCATAGCCTAATCCCGCACAAATACCTGATGCAACTGCATATACGTTTTTCAATACCGCAGAAAACTCTGTTCCAAATAAATCATCAGAAATAGTAGTTTTGATATAACGACAAGCCAACGCGCGCGCCATATTGTTTGCAATAACCTCATCTTGACAAGCAATTGTCAGGTAAGATAAACGCTCTAAGGCAACTTCTTCGGCATGACAAGGCCCACAAATAATTCCGATTTTAGAATAAGGAACACCAAATGATTTATGTATAAACCTTGCTGGTATAGAGTTGTATTCAGGAATAATTCCTTTAACCGCTGAAAATACTACTTTACCATGAAAAATATCTTTCGGAACATTTTCAAACAATTTCGTTAAAAAGGCAGAAGGAGTAGCAATGATAATGTAATTCGCTTCATTAATAATTTCTTCCAAATTAGAAGAAACAACTAACTTATCCGTATTGAACTCAACAGATTGTAAGTATTTTGGATTGTGTTTGAACTTAAGAATGTGGTTGACAGATTCGTCTGATCTTAGCCACCAATACACTTTTTCTTGTGTATTACATAGTATTTTAACTTGTGCTGTAGCCCAACTACCACCACCAATGACTGCTATTTTCTTTTCTTTCACCATGTAATAGAAAACAAATTTAATATTATTTTAGGGTTAATTTACATTACGAACTTCTTTTTGAAAAGTATTTAAAATTAAATAAATGATTTACAAATACTTATGTGAATTTAATTCAAAATGAATTTAAGAACATTTTGATTTAAAAATTAATGTATATTTAAAATAAGAAACTATTAACTATGGGATTACAAGACCTTAAAATAAATTCTTTTGAAGAATATCAACAACAGTATCAAAAAAGTATAAATCAACCAGAACTTTTTTGGGATGAAATCGGTTCACATTTTACTTGGAAAAAAAAATGGATCAAGGTTTTGTCTTGGGATTTTGAAAAATTAAATATTCGTTGGTTTGAAGGAGGTACGTTAAATATTACTGAAAATATATTTGAAAGAAACTTACCTACTTTAAAAAATACACCAGCTATTATTTGGGAACCAAATTCCCCAGAAGCTGAAAACAAAACACTCACCTATCAAGAACTTTACGAAGCCGTAAATCAATGTGCAAATGCGTTAAAATCATTAGGTATTGGTAAAGGCGATCGTGTTTGTATTTATTTACCAATGGTACCTGAATTAGCGATTTCAGTACTTGCTTGTGCTCGAATAGGCGCGGTTCATTCTGTTGTATTTGCAGGATTTTCAGCAACTTCATTATCAGATAGAATCATCGATGCGGAAGCAAAATTGGTTATAACCGCTGATGGTTTAAGACGTGGTGCAAAAACGGTAGCCTTAAAAGAAGTGGTTGATGAAGCAGTAAAAAATACTCCATCCGTAGAAAAAGTATTGGTTCTAAATGTATTAAACGAGAATATTCAATTCAACCCTTCTTTAGATGTAAAATGGGAGGAGATTGTTCCACAACAATCAACTGAATGTCCTGCGGAAGAAATGGATAGTGAGGATTATTTATTCATTTTATATACTTCAGGCTCTACTGGTAAACCAAAAGGTGTAGTACATACATGTGGCGGATATATGGTGTACACGGCTTATAGTTTCACGAATGTATATCAATATACTCCGGGCGATATTCATTGGTGTACAGCCGATATTGGTTGGATTACAGGTCATTCCTATATTATTTATGGACCATTATTAAGTGGAGCAACAACAGTAATGTTTGAAGGGATTCCAACTTATCCAGACGCAGGAAGATTTTGGGAAATTGTAGAAAAATACAAAGTGAATCAGTTTTTAACTGCTCCAACGGCGATTCGTTCATTAATGGCTTTTGGAGAAGAGACCGTTGAGAAATATAATTTGAGTTCTTTAAAAGTAATTGGAACTGTTGGAGAACCCATCAACGAGGAAGCGTGGCATTGGTATGCGACACACGTTGGAAAAGATGTGTGTCCGGTGGTAGATAACTGGTGGCAAACAGAAACAGGAGGAATTATGATTTCGGGAATTGGAAATCTTTCTCCACAAAAACCAACTTTTGCAGGCTATCCCCTTCCAGGAATTCAGCCTGTATTATTAAATCAAGCAGGAGAGGAAATTCAAGAACACGAAGTAGAAGGTTATTTGTGTGTAAAATTCCCATGGCCTTCTATGATTCGCACTACTTATGGAGATCACCAACGTTGTATAGATACTTATTTCTCTAATTATAAAGGATATTATTTTACAGGAGATGGAGCGAAAAGAGATGCAGATGGAATGTACCGAATCATTGGAAGAATAGACGATGTTATCAATGTTTCGGGTCACCGCTTTGGTACTGCAGAAATTGAAAATGCCATCAATGAAGATCCGCAAATAATAGAATCAGCAGTAGTGGGTTACCCTCATCCAATCAAAGGACAATCAATTTATGCCTTTGTTGTTTCAGATCATCCGATTGAAAAACAAGATGAAGCACGTAAATCAATTCTTGAAACAGTTACAAATATCATAGGTAAGATTGCATTACCGGAAAAAATTCAGTTCGTTTCTGGTTTACCTAAAACTCGTTCAGGTAAAATTATGCGTCGAATTTTACGCAAAGTAGCAGAAGGAGAAATTGAAAGTTTAGGTGATACCTCCACCCTACTTGATCCTTCTGTTGTTGAAGAAATTGTGAAGAATAGGATATAAGTGGAAAGATTAATTCAGATATCAAGTATTGAATTTTGTATATTTGTATAAACTATTTAACAGAAATTAAATATATTAAAAGCAATGGAAACAAACAACTTAGTTATTTTTCATCCTAATAACTCAGAACAAATTTCTGCATTAAGAGCTCTAGCCAAAATATTAAAATTAGATGTAGAAATTACTACACAAGAAAAACTTGAGAAAAAAGTAAGAATTAACAAAGAAAAACAACGGGTTTTTAACGATATTCGAGAGGCTGTTGACGAATTAAAGTTGGTAAAATCTGGTAAAAAGAAAGCTAGAAACGTAGAAGATCTTTTAAATGAATTATAAAATACAAACGCTATCTAAATTTGATAAAAATTTAAAAGCACTCATTAAAAAATACCCTTCACTTAAAAGTGAATTTATTGAATTTGTAAAAAACTTAAAAGAAAATCCTATACAAGGCACTCAAATTGCGCCAAACTGTTACAAAATAAGAATTTCGATTTCATCAAAAGGAAAAGGAAAATCTTCTGGTGCAAGAATTATCACCAATATTATTATTTCGGAAGAAACAGTCTATCTTCTTACAATTTATGATAAATCAGAAAAGTCTTCAATTTCAGATAAAGAGTTAAAGGAATTGCTAAAAGAAATATAAAATCTATTTTAATTCTTTCAATTCTAATCCAATATCATAAACTCCGTAAAGTACTTTTTGGATCACCCCTTGCTCTAATACGAACGTATATTTTCCTGCAGTTGGAAACTTTCTATTTCTGAAAACTAATTTATTCTCAACGATAGAACCTGTTTTTTTACCTAACCAATATCCCTTATCATCTGAAATTTGAATTTCAAAAGGTTCACGGTATCTTTTTTTATCTGGAGTTACTGAATTCATATACACCCAAGCATTACGGTATTGATAATGCGTAGATGTTCTGAAAGTCAATATCATTTCATAGGTTTTATTCGCGTCTTTTATATCAATAACGAAGGTTGGTTTTTGCTTTCTAGACCATGTCAAATTAGTAAAAGAGACTGATTCTTGAAAATAAGGACTATCTCCGCACGAAGTAAGTACAAACAGTAGTAAAAAAATACCTGTAAATAAATTTTTATTCATTTTTAGCATTGTTTGAATCCGGAAGATTTTGATTTCTGTTTTTATCAAAATTCCTTCGGTTATTATTTCTTCGTTTGTTATTGTTATTTCTATTTTTCTGAGCCACATCAGTTGATTGATTTGCTTCAACATCACTATTTTCAGTAGTTACAGCTACTGTTTTTTGATCTCTATCAACACGTTGAGGTTTATTTTGATTCGGATTAGTTGATTGATTTGGGTTTCTTGTTGGTTTATTTTTTTTCTTCTTTCCGAAATTATCATCAAAACGACTTAAACTATCCTGACCAACTACATTTTCATAAGCAATTTCAGCCACAACTGTTTCTTGAATCATAAAATCCTTCAAGGTATGTGGTTTTTTCTTTTGTTGATTCATGCTTACGATTTCCTTTACTCGATCAGGAGAAAGCGGGATGAACTCATTTTCACCATCCATCACAAACCACATTAGCCTTTTGAAAACATCTGTTTTTACGTGAAAAGCGGTTCCTTTTTCAGTATATAATTTAGTCTCCGCAGGTGGAAAATGCTTAATTGCATCCAAATACATATCCAATTCGTAGTTCAAACAGCATTTCAATTTACCACATTGTCCTGCTAATTTTTGAGGATTTAGTGACAATTGTTGGTATCGTGCTGCTGAAGTTGAAACTGATCTGAAATCTGTTAACCAAGTTGAACAACATAATTCTCTACCACACGAACCGATACCTCCTAAACGAGATGCCTCTTGACGAGATCCAATTTGACGCATTTCAATACGCACCTTGAATTTCTCTGCCATGTCTTTGATTAACTGACGAAAGTCAACACGGTCATCAGAGGTATAATAAAATGTCGCTTTGGTTAAATCCCCTTGATACTCAACATCAGATATTTTCATATCCAAGTTTAAGTTTACAGCCAAGGTTCTCGCTTGATACATTACTTCTTTTTCAAGATTGCGCGCCTCCATCCATTTCTGAACATCATCTTGATTTGCAATGCGATATATTTGAGGGGTTTCCGTATTCTCCTTATTCCCACTCTTTTTATTTACCTGTATTCTGGCTAACTCTCCTACGATTGAAACAACACCCACATCAAATCCTGGACTAGCCTCAACCACCACGATATCTCCTACATTTAATGAAAGATTTTTCGTGTTTTTATAGAAACTTTTACGACCGTTTTTAAATCGTATTTCTGCTATATCAAAAGGTTTCATTCCTTGTGGCAACGTCATATTTGCCAACCAGTCAAAAACTCCTAATTTATTACAACCACCAGAACTACAGGTTCCGTTACTTTGACAGCCACCCGAAGAACAACCGCCAGTGCCACAATTAGAACATCCCATAGTTATAAAAATTGAACTGCAAATGTACTGAATTTATCTGTGAAGTGTTTTGATTTGAATTGAGAAATTAAAAAGCAATAAAAAATTCTAGAAATACAATCCTTTTAGATAACAGACATTATTCTGCCAATAGATGGTAGGGAAAGGGATTTTAATCGCATTAAAGGGTTTAATAAATGCTTTAAGTGTTTTGTTGTTAATATTTAATTGAGTTAAATCAATATCAAAAGAAAGTAAAAAACGACGTTGGGCGTTGTAAGTAACCCCATTAAAAATGGCCTTGTTTTCTGTACCATATAATTTTGCATCTATGCCATAACCTAAGGATAAACAGAACCACTTTGGTAAAGGTATTTTAGAAGAAAAATGGGCAGGTGCAAAAGAAAACCAATAAGTTTGACCGTTATAATCTTTTAAATAACGTTGTACGAAATTATCACCTAGCACTTGTGGTCGCAAGATGGCGTATTCCGTTGGATGGTAACTTTGCTTTAATAAAATTCGTTGCGAATCAAAATAATATTCTTGTGTAGCATAAGCAACTGCACCCAACGTATTCGCAATCATATCACCCCAAGAAAATCCCCATTCAACACTTTTACCATCTAATATTTCCAAGGTAGTCTGGTATCCAAAGGCAACTGCAGAACCAATAATTGCCGTAGGAACTTTTTTCATACCTGCCCAACGATTAAATAAGGCTACACTCTTACTAATATGATAGGCTGTATAAACATGCCCTAACTTATCCATTTGAAGCCATTCATCCCAATCATTAAAAGTGTGCAATTTAGTTGAAGGATAATCAGCATACCAAACATAATTCAAAGCCAAAATACTAGAAGTCCACGAGGTCATATATAATGCTGTAATCCCGAGTGATCTATTTTTATGTAAAGAATCTGCGTTTTTGAAAAAGGATTGAGAAAAGGAAAAATGAAACGTAAAAACAAGACCTAAAACCAATATGATTTTCTTCACTTGCATATCAAAATGTTCTTACGAAATTAATCAACAAGTCTTTGATATCGTTGAATTTCGCAAAAGATAAATTTTCATAGGTATCAAATACATCATGGTAATTTTTGTTGGGTCCCATAGTGTATATAAAAAACGCAGGAACATTCATTTTACTAAACCAATAATGATCTGAATTCGCTGCTTCACCTCGAGGTTTAATCAACGATAATCCTTTTTTCTCTTCATTGACTTTAACCAAACGATTAAATTCCTCCGTGTGTTTAGTCCCATTTACAACTGTAATTCCCTCTTCACCACTACCCATAATATCTAAATTCACCAAAAATTTAATATTCTTCAAATCTATCCAAGGGTAACGGACAAAATATTCTGAACCTAAAAGCCCGACTTCTTCTCCAGCAAAAGCAATAATCATCACATTGTAATCCAAGGGATTTTCTTTGAAATACTTGGCTAATTCAAACAACATCGCCACACCGGAAGCATTGTCATTTGCCCCTGGAAAATAGGTTTGACTTCCCATTGCTCCTAAATGATCATAATGTGCAGTCAAAACGATGGTTTGTGCTTTTTCACGGTCTTTTTTCTTCTTTAATGCAGAAGGTACAAAACCAATTACATTCGAAGAAATCTGATTAATTAAATATTTTGCTTTGATATCTGTAAAAATTTCAGCCGATGGTTTAAACTTATTTCCTTTCAAATAAATCAACCCATACCCTAATGGTTCACGACCCACTGAAAATGTAAACTTTTCATCAGTTAACACTAACACATCAACTGCCTGTGCCAACATCGGAATGTAATCTAACTTTGCCTTTTTTAAAGAATCTCCTTTTAATCCTCTTATATCAACCACTACACTAAAAATCCCTTGTTTTTCTTTTTCTTTAGAAAATGCAAAACGATATTTTAACTGGTCATCAAATAATTCCGAGGTAGATAACTGAACATAACGCCAATATCCTTTTACAGTTCCACAATTTGGGTCAACCATATAATCAACTCCTGGAACGAGTGTGTCTTGATTAATCATCAAAGTCATTGCACCTGGAAAAGCAACCACAGGATTTTTAAATGACTGGAAATACGATTTTCCTGGATATGGATCAATAGTTAATTTCTTTAATTCATTCTCTAAAAATCGAGCAGCAAGAGAATCGCCTTGTTTTACATATCCTCTACCAAAAAAAACTTTAGAGCAAAGGGCTTTTGAAATTTGTTTCCCATATTCTTGAGCAAATGCTCCGAACGAAAAAAGAAAACAAAAAACAAGAAAAAAATTACGCATATCTTCTTGCGATCTTTTGTACAAATTCGGTAACTAATGTAGTCTCCAAATTCCAAGAAAATTCCTCTTTGAATTTATTTAAAACATCTTTTGCCTGAGAAAAGTTATCTAATGTGTCAAATAGTTGAACTGCTTGGTAAAACGATTCACTAGAACCATTGAAAAGTTCGTGTGTCATTTGTAGTTTTTCATTCAAACCGAAAGCACCAGTCAATGAATCTAATTTCTTTGCCATTAATTGAGATCCTAACGAATTATCAGAAACTTCTAACATTTTATCAAAAGCATCTTTTTGTCCTTGAGAAGCCACATTCACAGGTTCTGATGAATTAACAACTTCTACAACAGGTTCAACAACTGCAATCTCTTCTTTTATTTCCGCAGTGATAGGTTCAACAACAGTTTCAGTCATTTGAACATTTTCTGGAATAATTACTTCTTCATTAGTATCTTCCAATGGTTTACTTTCAGATTCTAATTCGTCAAACAATGAAAAAGACATATCAAAAGTTGGCTGTTCAAATTCTTTAACGGTTATATTTTCTTGTTTATCGATTGTTTCTGAAATAATTTCAGGAACATTTTCAATTGGAGTTACTATCGCTTCTTCTAATGGAACTAGAATATGTGGCTCTAGGTTTTTGATAACACTTTTTTCGTATGCTTTGTGTCTCAATACAATCGCTCTTTCGTATAGTTCACGAGTTTGATTGACAAGTGTTTCCAATTCATTTACTGATAATTCACCTTTGTTTAAAGAATGAAATAATGAATTTACTGATTCTAACAACGAATCTTTTGTATCAAATGAAGACATACCTACAGAATTTATGGTTGTAAAATTAAAAACTTTTTAGACATCGTTTGGGGTGTAAGCGGTTTATTTCTTACTTAAAAATCCCCAATAGGTCGAGCGATTGAGAGCAAATTGTCCTGCTTCTGGATAGTATTTTTTGAAACTCAACGGAAATTTAGGTTTACCTCGTTTGTCCCATATGGATTTGTAAGCCATAATCTGCCCAGCTTTCTCTTCAATAAAGTCCATCTGCAAACGGGTATGGGTTCTCCAAAAATAGTAGTTGCTTGTGTTTGCATTAAAATCATTCCACTTTATACGCTCCGCAATCAACCAGTTTTTCCAAAGGGCATCGACATCGTTTCGTAAGTCCAACGGATGGAAATTCTTAATAATCGCATTACGGAAACCGTTGTCCATAAAATATACTATGTGCGTCTTTTTCAATTCGTAACGATGGTAATTAAAATAAGAAGGTATTTTTTTAAGGATAAAGGCTTTTTCCAATAAATCGATATAACGTTCCACCGTTTCATTGTCTAACCCAACTCGAAATCCTAAATCGTGATATGAAATCGGTTCTCCCAAATCAAATGCTAAACATTGCAATAACTTCATCAATTTTGCACCTTTGTTGATACGTTCTTTCGGATTTAGATGAGTAAAAACGGCTTCTTTCACCAACCCAATCAAATATTTATCAGCGTTTTCTGGATTTGCTAATACTTCCGGGAAATTTCCGAAAATCAGACGTTCTTCCAAGCGTTTATCAAATTCTACTACCCCCATTTGGTTAGCCATCTCCTGAAACATCAAGGGATAAATACGCATTTCCAACCCTTCCGTTCGCAACACATCACGAAACATTTTATCAATGACAGGTTCATACGAGCAACACAATACCAAATGCATTTCATATCGGTTGTAGATCACCTCTTCGATCAGCTCTTGTAAGCGGGTAAAAAACTGCGCTTCTTTGAAAAGCACGTACTTTTTTCCTTCAAAAACTTTGATAAAATCGCCTTTTTGGATATTTTCTAATTTTTTGATGATTTTCTTTTTCGACCCGTCTAAATGGAGAATCTGTTCTTTGTCTTCAATGACACTTTCTACCAACAACTCGGATTGCACTCCTCGCATTCCCAATAACAACAATAAAGGATTGTTGCTTAAATGTTCTTGTATTTTGGGAGCGATGTAACGTTGCATAGAAAAATGTTTAATTCTGCGAAATTAAGGAAAGTTTGAGGTTTTCCAAACAGTCTTCGGTAGGCTCTGACTTACAAGGAAATCAAAACTATTTAAAAAAGAATGTAAAGATCACCTCCACTGCCCCTCCTCAAGGAGGGAAACTAAAAAACAGATACTTTTTCGAAGAACGAAAGGTAGCGTTTGGAGTTCATAAATTTGTTGCCACCGTAACAATACACTCTGTAAAAGTGGTCGTTATAGAGGAAAATACGCATCCAACACATTCCTACTCCATATTGTTGTGAAATACCTTCGTAAGCAATGGTTCCGTCTTTGAGTTTAACTCGTTTAATTACTGCTTTTTCTGGAGCATTAAAGACACTTTCTACGTAACGTTCCAAGGAGAAATTTTTATAAGAAGGCTCTATTTCAATTTTATAGGTATTCCCTTGTCCCATTTCTTGATATACGACTGCCGTGTGTTCTCCATCACGAATAACTAACGGTTTCCCTCCAAATTCGGCCTTAAAATGTAATTGCTCGTTTCGGTAAATAAAATGGTTATTTTGCTGAAAGGTTCCAATAATTTCAGCCGGTTGTCCTGTAAAAGTGGCTGCAACTTGTCTTACTTTATAGCCTCTGTCTCGCAAAAGTTGAATCAATCCATCTTTTCCTGATAAATGTGCAGCACCCACCGCCATAAAAACTCCGTATTGTTTGGAAAGTGTGTCAAAGCCATCCATCATCACATAATTACGCTCATTTATCAGCCATTGATATCCATCTTTTATATTTTTCAATTGATTTTCAACAGATTTACGCAATCTTTCGATATCTCCTTCTTGATAGGCTTTGATGAGCATTTCTTCTGTAACTTGCTCAGTTGGTGTGCTAATTCCAGGAAAAGTAGATTTATTTAACATCTCATAAGCAGCCAATTGATCGTCCACACTTTCCAGAGTAAAACATTTCTTACCTGAATTGTAAGCATATAATTGTAAGGATAAATCCAAAAATTGCGGTCGTCCATCTTCGTTTCCGTATCGTGTTTTGGATGCTCTTCTGTTTGTCGTCGTTGGATTTCCGGCAGCATCAAAAGTTAATTCTGCGGATTTAATTCGGGTATCCACCGAAGAAAACATACTGTATAAATCGGCTTCAATGACTACCGCTTCTGATTTATATAATGATGTATAAGTGCTATCTGTAAAATGAAAAACACGTGGATCATTCGAATGATACGTTCCAAAAATGTAGCACGGCTTTTTTATCCCTTTTCCTGTAACCCTCCACAACAATTGATGGTTCGAATTAGAAACATTTTGCTGAGAATGAATAATAAAAGATTGTAAAATAACAAAAAAGCTAAGCCCAAGTAAGGACTTTCCTTTTCGTAAGTTGTGTTCTATATGCTTAAAAGTAAGTACCAATCAATTCTTAATGAGCATCTAACCAATTATCAGCGATTTTCATCTCCACCTCCATCGGTACCACCAAATGTATGGCATTTTCCATTGCGTTGCGCACTAATTCTTGCATTATTTCGTGTTCGCTGTGATGCACGTCAAACACCAATTCATCGTGTACTTGCAATAGCAACTTTGATTGAACACCTTGTTCTTGCATCGCTTTATCAACTGCAATCATTGCCAACTTGATAATGTCTGCCGCAGAACCTTGTATCGGCGCATTAACCGCATTTCGTTCAGCGTATCCTCTTACAATCGCATTTGCAGAATTGATGTCTGGTAAATATCTTCTGCGTTTACGAATGGTTTCAACATAACCTAATTCTCTTGCCTCGCTCACCATTTTATCCATAAAAGACTTAATCGTAGCGTATTGTGCAAAGTAACTATCAATAATCGATTTTGCTTCGATACGAGAAATACCTAAATTCTGTGCTAATCCAAAAGCCGATTGACCATATAAAATTCCAAAGTTCACTGCTTTCGCTGCGCTTCGTTGGTCTTTCGTTACCTCATCCATCGGTACTTGAAACACTTTTGCAGCAGTTGCCGTGTGAATATCGTGTCTTTGCTGAAACGCTTCAATCATCGCTGGGTCTTCACTCAATGCTGCGATGATACGCAACTCAATTTGTGAGTAATCCGCCGACATTATTTTGAAATCTGCGTTGCGGGCAATAAAGTTTTTTCGAATTTCTTTTCCTTTCTGCGTACGAATTGGAATGTTTTGCAAATTCGGATTATTCGAACTCAAACGACCTGTAGCAGCCACAGTTTGCATGTAATTTGTATGCACTCTTCCGTCTTTAACATCACGCAACGTTGGAAGCGGGTCCACGTAGGTACCTTTTAATTTTTTATTTTGTCTGTATTCCAAAATCTTACCAATAATCGGGTGGTCATTTCGGAATTGCTCCAAGGCATCCTCCGAGGTTTGATATTGCCCAGTTTTGGTTTTTTTCGCTTTGGAACTGATTTTCATTTTATCAAACAATACCTCTCCTAATTGTTTCGGAGAATCAAGATTGAAATCGGCATCTGCAATTTCTTTTATCTCTTTTTCAAGTTTTACGCTTTCTTCTTCTAAAACAATGGAATACTTTTGCAATCCTTCTACATCAATATTAACCCCTTCTTTTTCCATACGTTGCAACACGCGAACCAAAGGCATTTCCATTTCGTAGAAAAGTTCCTTTAAATGGTCTTTTTGGATTTGTGGTTCCAAAATTGCTTTCAATTGCATCGTAATATCTGCATCTTCACACGCATAATCAGAAACCTCACGCGGTTCTAAATCACGCATATTTCCTTGATTTTTTCCTTTTTTACCGATTAACGTTTCGATGGAAATCGGTTGGTATTGCAAATAATATTCTGCCAAGAAATCCATACTTTGTTTGGATTCGGGCTGAATTAAATAATGAGCAATCATCGTATCAAAAAGCGGACCTTTCACGACAACATTATAATTCGCAAGTACGTGCAAATCATATTTGATATTATGACCTACTTTTTCGATACTTTCGTTTTCAAAAAAAGGTAAAAACGCATCTACAATTTTTTGTGCATCTGCTTGTTCGTTTGGTACAGCGACATAAAACGCTTCACGAGATTTAAACGAAAAAGACATTCCCACTAATTCAGCATTCAACGCATCTTTATTGGTAGTTTCTGTATCAAAACACACGCTTTTTTGTTGTAACAACAAGGCTAACAATTCTGCACGTTCCTCTTCTGACGTGATTAAATGGTAGTTGGGTTTTTCCGTTACAATCGTTTTTAATTCAGCCGTAGGAAGCGGTTCTTGAATTTCTAATAAACTCTGCGTTCCAAACAAATCAAATTGTCCTGCTTCATTCACAAGGGCTGTTACCGAAATTTCTTCTCCTGTGATACGTTTTGCTAAGGTTCTAAATTCTAATTCAGTGAAAACCTCCTTGATTTTTTCGTTATCCGGTTCTTCTAATACTAAATCTAACGGGTCGAAAGGCACATCTACATCTAAAATAATCGTAGCCAACTTTTTAGAAAGCAATCCTTGTTCTGCAAAATTGATTACATTTTCCTTTTGCTTGCCCTTCAATTCATTCGCATTGGCAATTAAATTCTCCACAGAACCGTATTCTTGCACTAATTTTTTCGCTGTTTTTTCGCCAATTCCAGGGATTCCAGGGATATTATCCGAAGCATCTCCCCATAATCCAAGGATATCAATCACTTTCAAGGGATGGTCCACCTCAAATTTCTCACATACCTCTTTTACACCCAAAATAGATGCAGGGTCTCCTCCTCTACCCGGCTTGTAAATGAAAATTTTATCCGACACCAACTGACCAAAATCCTTATCCGGCGTCATCATATACGTATAAAATCCTTCTTCTTCCGCAATTTTCGCCATCGTACCTATAATATCATCTGCTTCAAAACCAGATTTCAATAAAATCGGAATATTAAATGCTTCGATGATTTTTTTAATAGGGTCTATCATCGAACGAATGTCTTCCGGCATTTCCTCTCGGTGCGCTTTGTAATCCGCAAATTCTTCTTGTCGGTTCGTAGCACCACCAGGCGCATCAAATACCACCGCCATATGTGTAGGTTTCTCTTTTTTGATTACGTCAATCAATACATTCGTAAAACCGAAAGCCGCCGAGGTATTTTGTCCTTTTGAATTCACACGTGGATTTTTAGCAAAGGCAAAATAGGCTCTGTATATCAATGCAAAAGCATCAAGTAAGAATAATTTTTTATCGTGAACAGGAGTTAACATTTTTTTTAGTTATGAGTTATGATTTATAGATTATGGGTTGATTTTAACTTTCCCCGTACCCTTCGAGAACCTCAGGGTACGGGGAAATATCATTACTTCCAACTAGTGCCTTCTTTTCCGTCTTTGATAACAATTCCAACGGCTGCTAATCCATCACGGATTTGGTCAGAAGTCGTCCAATCTTTGTTTGTGCGTGCTTGTTGGCGAAGATTTAAAACCAATTCCATTACACCGTCTAATTTGCTATCATCTTGTTCGGTAGTCATAGCCAATCCTAGTACATCACTCACAAAACTGTACATTTCAGTTGATAAAAGTGATAAATCATCCGCTGTAATAGTAGCATTTCCGTCCGAAATAGAATTGATATATTTCACACTTTCAAATAATTGTGCTAACAACATCGGTGCATTAAAATCATCATTCATCGCAGTATAAAAACTATCCACTAATGCTTTTACATCGGTAGAAGAACTTGTTGCTGTTGGCAATTTTTCCAATTTCGAAAGTGCTTCTGAAAGTCTTACGAACCCTTTTTCAGCGGCATTTAATGAATCTGTTGATAAGTCAAGTGTGCTTCTATAATGTGCTTGCATCATACAAAAACGCAACACATTTGCAGGATAGGGCTTTTCAAAAACATTGGTAGTTCCTTCAATAATCTCTTTCGGTAAGAAATAGTTGTTGAAAGACTTACTCATTTTCTGCCCATTAACATTCAACATATTTGCGTGCATCCAATATTTAGCAGGATTACAACCTAACGCACCACAGTTTTGAGCAATTTCATCTTCGTGATGAGGAAATTTCAAATCCATTCCTCCTCCATGAATATCAAAATGATTTCCTAAATATTTTGTACTCATTGCCGTACACTCAATGTGCCAACCTGGATTTCCATCACCCCATGGTGAACGCCAAATTTGCATATCTTCCGGATTTGCCTTTTTCCACAAAGCGAAATCTGCAAAGAAACGTTTTTCGTCTTGTGCATTTAAGGTTCTTGTTTCCTCGGCTAACTCATCTATTTTGCGTCCACTCAAAATTCCGTATTCGAACTTCTCACTATAAGCACGCACATCAAAATAAACCGATCCGTTTACAACATACGCCAATCCATTGTCAATGATTTTCTCAATGATTTCAATTTGCTCTTGAATATGTCCTGTTGCCGTTGGCTCAATACTTGGCGGCAACATATTATAAATACGTTGTAATTCTTGAAATTTGACATTGTATTTATAGACAATTTCTAAGGATTGTACTT
Organism: Crocinitomicaceae bacterium; assembly: GCA_046304235.1. Lineage (GTDB taxonomy): Bacteria > Bacteroidota > Bacteroidia > Flavobacteriales_D > Crocinitomicaceae > CANHVK01. The sequence goes on from JBKCEW010000061.1 coordinate 63,067, forward strand.
GTTCCAATTTCGCTACTTTTCCTATGCTATCCACATCTTCCCCAGCACTGTTGGTTATATGACCTGCATCGGTGATATTTCGAACATATTTCACTTGGAAACCTAATTTCAATAAGTATCTGTAAATCAAATCAAAATTGATGAATGTACGCATATTCCCCATGTGAGGTTCACTATAAAGTGTTGGTCCACAGACATACATCCCTACTTTATCCTGGTTTATAGGCTCAAACTTTTCTTTTTGACCACTTAAACTATTGTAAATATGTAAATTGTTCGAAATTGTATTCATAATTTATTACCTTAGAGCAACAAAGATAGTAAAGAGGACTATTTTTAGATGCAATATAAAAGTATAATGAAACTTTCTGAATTGAAATAACGTATTTTGTATTTCAATTCTCTATGTTTATTTAACCAAAAGATTTAAAATGAAATTGAAAATAATTTATATATGTTCTTTATTTATTTTGATAAGTAATCAATCAATTTCCCAAAATAAATTTTCTCTTTTTGTTGATGATGAAGAAGATGACTCAATTACAAAACGTTATTATGAACTTCATGATGGTCATTGGGCTGGTATAGATTTTGGTGTTAATTTAATGTTGGATAAATCTTTCAATAGAAATTTTGATGGGAATACTCAATTTAAAAACAATGCTTTAACATCTTATAATTTTCGGTTAAATTTCATTGACCATAAATTTGTAATTAAAGAAGATAAATTCGGAATAACAATTGGTGCTGGATACCATCACAGTTCGTTTGATTTTATAAAAAATTACACACTTAAAGAATCTTTTGATAAAATAACTGATGATAAAAAAGTAATTCAATCTTTTGATTCATTGAATTTTACTTATAATAAAATAAGAGCATCTTATTTACAAATACCCCTTTTGTTTGAATACACACCCAATAAATTCACTTGGGTATCCCTCGGTGTAATTGCTGGTTATCGATTTGGTTCATCAACTAAAAATCTATTTGAATATCAAAAAGTACAGTACATTAGTAAAACCAAAGGAAACTTTAATTTAAATACTTTCCAATGCGACGCTACTGCTAGATTTGGCTATAAAAGCTTTGGTGGATATGTAAGTTATGCTTTAATTTCCCTTTTTAATAGCAATGATGTATTTGATAGCAAACACATTAAAAGTAAGATTCCAAACATAAATCCATTATCTTTTGGTTTAACATTTAACTACTAATGTATGAGTCAACGTCTGTTTACTATTTACTTAGTACTATCAGTCTTTTTTATTTATGCTTTTGTTTTCAAAAACGAAAAAAAAGAAGATTATTCAATTCCTTCAACAGATAAAAACGATTTAGTAATTTGCCATACAGGCTATTGTCTTTCGTACAGTGTTAATTTTAAACTTGCAAAATGGGTAGCTTACGAATTGACTTTGGCAGAAACACAGGGAACTTTTGCTCGAAATGATAAATTCAAACCAGATCCTTTAATCACCCGAAATAGTGCATCTCTTGCAGATTACAAAAAATCAGGTTATGATCGTGGTCATTTAGCTCCGGCGGCAGATATGAAATGGTCAGCTGATGCTATGAGAGAATCTTTTTACCTTTCTAATATGTCACCTCAAGACAAAAGCTTTAATCGTGGAATTTGGAAAAAACTCGAAGAACAAGTGCGTAATTGGGCGATAGAAAATAAAACCGTTTACATCACTACTGGACCTATCCTCGAAAAAGGACTTCCAACCATTGGCCCTAATCAAATTCCTATTCCAAAAGCCTTTTATAAAGTTGTACTAGATTACTCACAACCAGATATTAAGGCCATCGGATTTATCATTCCAAACCAAGGAAGTAGTTTACCATTATCTAACTATACAATACCTATAGATGATATCGAAAAACGAACTCACATCGATTTCTTTTCAAAACTGCCCGATGAAATTGAAAACAGAATCGAGCAGACCGTTTGTAATCAATGTTGGGGATTGTAAAAAAATTTGCACATTCAAATAAATTAACTAAATTTGTAACAGTTTTAAGAATTAATTGATTGAGGGGATGAAAAAATCCCCTCTTTTTTTTCGCAATGATTACAAAAGATTTAGTACGCAAGTTAGCACAAGAGCGAATCGATGAGTTAGACAGAGGTTTATTCATCGTGGATATTTCCATTTCTAAAAAATCGGTTATTGAGTTAGAAATAGATAAAGTAGAAGGATACGTTGCGATTGAAGATTGCGTTTCTGTTTCACGTAATGTTGAGCATAATTTAGACAGAGAAGAGCAAGACTTTGAACTTCACGTGTCATCAGCAGGATTAGACAAACCACTTCGTGTACTTCCACAATACCTTAAAAATATTGGAAGAACTGTTGCATTAACTTTGAAAGATGGTTCTGAAAAAGAAGCTGTTTTGAAGGAAGCAACTGAAGAAGCATTGGTTGTTACTACTACTCGTGTAGAGAAAAAAGAAGGAACTAAAAAGAAAGAAACCATCATTGAGGATGAAACCATTCCAATGACAGAAATAAAAGAAACAAAAATTGTTATTTCATTTAAATAAAAAAAACAGGCGATGAATAGCTTAGAGTTAGTGGATTCGTTTTCGGAATTCAAAGAATTAAAAAGTATTGACAAGCAAACAATGCAACATGTTTTGGAAGATGTATTCCGTGCGATGTTGAAGAAAAAATTCAATACGGACGAACACATTGCGGTGATTGTTAATATAGAGAAAGGTGACGTTCAAATTTTCGTAAACAAAGAAATCGTTCCAGATGGAGAAGTTGAAGATTCAAACACAGAAATTGCTTACTCTGATGCCATCAAAATCGAACCTGATTTTGAAGTAGGTGAAGAAGTATCAGAAGAATTTAAATTCGAAGATTTTGGAAGAAGAAATATTTTGGCATTACGTCAAAACTTAATTTCTAGAATTTTAGAATTAGAAAAAGATCATATCTACAAAAAATACAAAGAGCGTATCGGTGAAATCGTTACAGGTGAAGTTTACCAAGTTTGGAAGAAAGAAATTATGGTATTGGATGATGAGGGTAACGAATTAATTTTACCTAAATCAGAACAAATCCCATCTGATTATTTCAAAAAAGGAGAAGCAGTTCGTGCAGTAGTTGCAAAAGTAGATATGCGTAACTCTAATCCAGTAATTATCCTTTCAAGAACTGCTCCTGAATTCTTAGAGCGTTTATTCGAATTGGAAGTTCCTGAAGTATTTGATGGTTTAATTACAATCAAACGTATCGTTCGTGAACCAGGAGAAAGAGCAAAAGTTGCTGTTGAAAGTTACGATGATAGAATTGATCCAGTTGGAGCTTGTGTTGGTATGAAAGGTTCAAGAATTCACGGTATCGTTCGTGAATTAAGAAACGAAAATATTGACGTAATTAACTTTACAACTAATCCACAATTATTTATTCAACGTGCATTATCTCCAGCGAAAATCACTTCTGTTGACATCGTTGAAGAAGAGAAAAAAGCAAAAGTTTCGTTGAAACCAGACCAAGTTTCTTTAGCAATTGGTAAAGGAGGTAACAACATCAAATTAGCAGGTAAATTAACTGGATATGAAATCGATGTTTACCGTGAAGGTGAAGTAGATATCGAAGATGTTGATTTAGATGATTTCGCAGATGAAATCGATGGATGGATTATTGACGAATTAAAAGCTATAGGCTGTGATACTGCTAAATCAGTATTAGAATTAACTATAGAGGATTTAGTAAGCAGAACAGATTTAGAAGAAGAAACCATAGAAGACGTTTTAAGCATTTTACGTGCTGAATTTGAATAATATAATGGAGCTCCTTTGATCATTATTATAATTCAACTTAACAAAAAAATATAACCTATACAAATAGGAAGAAAATAAAAATATGGCCGGAAAAGTACAAAGATTAGGTAAAGTAGCAAGTGAATTAAATGTTGGAGTTTCTACATTAGTAGAATATCTTCAATCGAAAGGAGTTGCTATTGATCCAAACCCTAACTCAAAATTAGAGGGGGAACATTTTGAATTGCTACAAAAGCAATTCGCAGACGACCAAACGCTTAAAGAACAAGCGAAATTGACTGCTATCAAGCGTGAAAAAAGAGAAACTATTTCTCTAAAAGATACTAAACCTGAAACGAAAGAAGTTCAGGATGATGAAGATGATTTCGATGTTACCATACTTGAAAAAGTTAAAAACACACCTGTTGAATCAAACGTAGCTGCAGAACAAATTCCAGTGATTGAAACTCCTATTGAAAAAACACCTGAAGTTGAAGCGCCATTGGAAAATCGAGCAAAAACAATTGGTGAAGGGGATGTTCAAATACAAGTAATCGGTAAGATTGATTTAGATAAGATCAACTCAAAAACACGTCCTGACAAAAAGAAAAAGGAGGATAAAAAACCTAATAAAGAAAATCAACCAACTCCAGTTGCCAAAAAGGAACCGGCTAAACCTGCTGTGCAAGAGAAAGTGGTTGAAACTCCAAAAGTGGTTGAAACTCCAAAAGAAGAACCAGCTGCTGAAGCACCTAAAGAAATCGAAACAATTCGTGTTGAACGAAAAGTACTTTCAGGCCCAACAGTATTAGGACGTATTGAACTACCTGTAGAAAAGCCAAAAACTTCAGATAATAAAGGAGGGCAAAAACCTGGAGATGAGCCTCGTAAAAAGCGCAAACGAATCAAAAAAATTGATCCAGCTAAAGTTGCACAACAAAACACACCAGGAAATCAACAAAACCAACAAGGTCCTGGAAATAATAAGAAAGGAAACAATAAATTTGGTAACAGACCAAATCCAAATACTCCTAAAGTTGCTCCAACTGAAAAAGATATTCAGAAAGAAATTAAGGATACATTAGCACGCCTATCAAATAGCGGAGGTAAATCAAAAGCTTCTAAAAATAGAAGAGCGAAACGTGACTCAATCATGCAGCGTCGTGAGCAAGAGATGATCGATGCAGAAATGCAAGAGAAAATCTTAAAACTAACAGAATTCGTAACTGTATCTGAGTTAGCTGCAATGATGAATATTTCTCCAACACAAGTAATTTCTGCTTGTATGTCTTTAGGAATATTTGCATCGATAAATCAACGTTTAGATGCAGAAACAATTCATATCATTGCGGAAGAATTTGGATTCGAAACTGAATTTGTAAGTGCTGAGGTACAAGAAGCGATACCTACAGTAGAAGATAGAGAAGAAGACTTAATTTCTCGTCCTCCTATTGTAACAGTTATGGGACACGTTGACCATGGTAAAACATCATTACTTGACAGAATCCGTAACTCAAACGTTACAAGTGGAGAATCTGGGGGAATCACGCAGCACATTGGTGCTTACTCTGTAGTAATGAATGACGGACGTAAAATGACTTTCTTAGATACACCAGGTCACGAAGCATTTACAGCGATGCGTGCACGTGGTGCTCAAGTAACAGACGTTGCCATTATAATTGTTGCAGCTGATGATGATGTGATGCCACAAACAAAAGAAGCTATTTCACATGCTCAAGCAGCAGGTGTTCCTATGGTTTTTGCAATCAATAAAATTGATAAAGACGGTGCTAACCCTGATAAAATTCGTGAGCAACTTTCTGCAATGAATATATTAGTAGAAGAATGGGGTGGTAAATACCAATGTCAAGAAATTTCTGCTAAAAAAGGATTAAACATTGCTGATTTACTTGAAAAAGTATTGTTAGAAGCTGAAATACTTGATTTAAAAGCAAACCCAAATAAAAATGCAGTTGGTACGGTTATTGAATCGTCTTTAGATAAAGGAAAAGGATACGTAACAAACATGCTTGTTGAAGCAGGGACTATGAAAGTGGGTGACGTAGTATTAGTTGGACGTCACTACGGTAAAGTTCGTGCTATGCATGATGAGCATGGTAAAAATCTAAAATTAGCAGGTCCAGCTACACCTATTTCAATAATCGGTATTAGTGGTGCACCAAATGCAGGGGATAAATTCCACGTAATGGATGATGAGCGTGAAGCTAGAAACATCGCTACGAAACGTGAACAATTATACCGTGAGCAAGGTTTACGTACTACTAAACATATAACATTAGATGAAATTGGACGTCGTTTGGCAATCGGAGACTTCAAAGAATTGAACTTGATTATCAAAGGTGACGTGGATGGTTCTATCGAAGCGTTATCTGATGCTTTACAAAACTTATCTACTGACGAAATCGCAATACGTATCGTACACAAAGGTGTGGGTGCTATCTCTGAAGCCGATATCAACCTTGCATCTGCTTCAGATGCAATTATCGTTGGTTTCCAAGTTAGACCATCTGTTGCTGCGCGTAAATTAGCTGATCAAGAACAAATAGATATACGTCTATATTCTGTAATCTACAAAGCAATTGAAGAAATTAAAGATGCTATGGAAGGAATGTTATCGCCTGATATCGAAGAAAAAGTATTAGGTGCAGCTGAAATCCGTGAAACATTTGATATCACTAAAGTTGGTACAATTGCAGGATGTTTTGTAACTGAAGGTACAATCAAACGTACATCAAGAATTCGTGTTATTCGTGATGGAATTGTTATTCATACAGGTAAATTAGGTTCATTAAAACGTTTCAAAGACGACCAAAAAGAAGTGAAACACGGATACGAATGTGGTTTAAATATTGATAAATTCAATGATATCAAAATTGGAGATATCGTAGAAGCATTTGAAGAAGTAGAAGTAGCTAGAAAATTATAATTTTCAAAAAACTTAAATAGAAAGGGCGATCAATTATTGAATCGCCCTTTATTATTTAAATAAAAAGTTGTTAATTTGAATCAAAAGAAAAAAATGAAAGTCTTCCTATATTTAAACTTGTGCATTATACTTTTTGGTTGTGATAAAAATGTAGAACCAAAATGTATTGATTGTGATTTAATTAGAGAATTCAAAATCAATACAATACTTCCTCAAAAATACGGACAAGATACAATTTTTGTATATGATATAATAACTACAAACTATTGTTCAAATAAATCACAACATTATATCTTTGAAAGTAATACTCTATACAAAAAAAAGATAAATGAATGCCTTTCAATATCCTGTATAACAGATTCAAAAGGCACACAAAAATGTGAAATAAAATAAGATTACTTAAAAGACCAATCGTAAGTATTTAAATCAGAAACACAAGCAGTCAATAAATCGATGCTTGCTTGAATATCATCTTTATTGGCCATCTCAATCACTTGATGTAAATGACGAGTTGGAACAGAAACAGCACCAGCAATTGATCCACCATCAGTCATTAATTGTATACCAGCAGTATCTGTTCCTCCAGCTGTTAATATTTCAGGTTGCCACTTGATTCTATGCTTAATAGCCACTTCTTTCATGTAAGCTACCATTCTATAATCACAAATGGAGGAAGCATCCATAATCTTAATAGCTGTCCCCTCCCCTAGTTTTGTAATCATTTCATGTTCTGCAGCACCTGGTAAATCAAATGCAATTGTGGTATCTAAACCAAAACCAAAATCAGGTTTGATATTTAAAGACGCAACTTTAGCTCCACGAATTCCAACCTCTTCTTGAACTGTAAAAACACCATAAATATCATATGGAACTTCTTTATCTTTTAACTGCTTAAACATCTCAATTAAAATAAAAACTGCCAAACGATTATCCAATGACTTACAATTTACATTATTTCCCATTTCAATAAACTCACGTTCACGTGTAATCGGGTCGCCTATTGAAATGGATTCTATTACCTCTTCTTTAGATAGTCCTGTATCAATAAAATAATCCGATAATTTAGCTACTTTATTACGTTCATCTTGAGTCATAACGTGGATTGGTTTCGAAGCCATAACTCCGATAATATCTTTTTTACCATGAATAATCACGCGTTGTGCAGTCAACGTTTTTGGATCAAATCCACCCAAAGTTGTAAAACGAATAAATCCTTTATCATCGATGTGAGTCACCATGAATCCAATCTCGTCCATGTGTGCACCAATCATTACTTTTTTGGATTCTTTTCCACGTTTAATCGCGTAAACGTTTCCTAAATTATCCGTAGTTAATTCATCAACAAAATCTTTTAATTCAGCTAAAACCAATATACGAACTTGTTGTTCAAAACCAGATGTACCTGGTGTTTTACAAATTCTAGCTAATAAATCTATATCTAAAGTCATAAAAAATATTTTTGTGGAAGTTACTAAAATTATTCTTTGTGTGGAAAGCAGAAAATGGAAAGAATAAATCAAAAACTATTGCCTTATGCCTTATGCCTAATCACTAAATAAAAATCACTACTTTTAACTTTGCTCTTTAAACTAACAACTATGATAACCGTACAAACAAGTATAAACGCATCTTTAGCAACCGTTTGGAAATGTTTTAACCAGCCAGAACACGTAATTAATTGGTGTTTTGCAAGTGATGATTGGCACGCACCACGTGCAACAGGAGACCTAAAAGTGGGTGGACAATTTTCCACACGTATGGAAGCGAAAGACGGTAGTTTTGGTTTTGATTTAACTGGTTTTTACGATGAAATTCTTACTCATAAATTAGTTAAATATCATCTAGAAGACGATCGTAAAGTAGAAGTTCACTTTTCAGAGAAAGATAATCAAGTACACATCAGCGAAAAATTTGAACCTGAAAGTCAAAATCCACACGATATGCAACAGATGGGTTGGCAAATGATTTTAAATAACTTTAAGAAGTACGTAGAGAATCTATAGGATGAACATAGAAACCTTTCGAGATTTTTGTCTTTCGCTAACTGCTACGGATGAAAAAATGCCTTTTGATCAGGAAACATTGGTATTCACGGTCTGTGATAAAATATTTGCATTAGTGAATATTGAAAAATTTGAGAGTTTAAATGTAAAATGCGACCCAGAATTAGCCGTTCAACTTCGTGAAGAACATCCTGCTATCATTCCTGGATGGCATATGAATAAAAAACATTGGAATACGATTATTTTGGATGGTTCGTTAAACGACAATGAATTGAAAAAATGGATTAAACATTCCTACGATATGGTTGTTAAATCATTACCTAAAAAAACACAAATAGCACTAGCAAATACAAACGAACTATGAGTGAACAAGTAAACATCGAAATTTGGAGCGATATTATTTGCCCATTTTGTTACATCGGAAAACGAAGATTTGAAAACGCAATCAGTCAATTAACCAACGATTATCAATTCAATATCACGTGGAAAAGTTTTCAATTAGCCCCAGATATGGAAACTAATTTGGATATTTCCATCGATGAATATTTAGCAAAACACAAAGGATTTCCGTTGGAAAAAGCAAAAGAAATGAATGCTTATGTAACTGAAATGGCTAAAAATGAAGGATTGGAATTCAATTTTAACAATGCGATAGTAGCAAATACTTTTTTAGCACATCGTTTTCTTCACTATGCTCAAAGTAAAAACAAACAATACGAAGCCAAAGAATTACTTTTCAAGGCTTATTTCACTGATGGGAAGAATATCGATGCTATAAGCACACTAATTGAAATTGCAAACGCATTAGCATTAAATATCGATGAAGTTGTTGAAACGTTAAATAGTTCTGCATATTCTATCGAAGTTGACAAGGATATCTTTGAAGCGCAACAAATTGGCGTTCGAGGAGTTCCGTTTTTTGTTGTGAATCGTACTCACGCAATTTCTGGAGCGCAATCCATTGAAGTGTTTATAGAAACTATCAAACAAGCGATTGAACATAAAAATGCTTCTCTTTCCAAAACGGCTGGAGCTTCTTGCGATATAGATGGCAAATGTTAGTTCTATGCACTTTTCTAATCAATATCATATTTAGTTTTAATAATTAATTATACTTTCACTTTACAAAATCTTATTCGATGAAAGCACGTATTATCTTCTTATTAATTCTAGCAGTAGTTGGGGTTTATGTTTCGTTTAAAATCAAAACTTCAAACGACAATAAAAAAGTGCTTCCCGTTTTTAATCCCATCGATATGAAGGAGGAAATGGTTGACAGCTCCATTCAGCGAGTAGGTTATGGTCATACCATTGGAGATTTCTCATTCTTAAACCAAGATGGAGAAACAATAACCCAAGAAGATGTAAAAGGAAAAGTATTTATAGCCGAATATTTTTTCACGACCTGTGGAACGATTTGTCCAAGAATGAACAAACAAATGCAGCGTGTTCAAAAACAATTTGCAAATAATCCAAAAGTAAAAATATTGAGTTTTACGGTTATGCCTGAAGTGGATTCAGTAGAACAAATGAAAATATATGCTACTGGACACAAAGCAATTTCAGGACAATGGCATTTCTTGACAGGAGATAAAAAAGAGTTATATAAACTGGCTCGAAAATCGTTTTTTGTATTGAAACCTGCCGAAGCTGAAAATTTAGGGGATGCTGGAAGCGATTTTATTCATACAAATAATTTCGTTTTAGTTGACCAAGATTTACAAATTCGTGGTTATTATGATGGTACATCAGCCAAAGACGTTACTGTTTTAATGAAAGATATGGAATTATTGTTGGAGGAAGGGAAATAAGATTTTCTCCAAACTAATTAACAATCCACCTATCATAAATTAAAATCAACCAAACAATTACCATTCGTTAAAGACTTATTTTTGCGCAAAACAAAAATTATGTCAAACGAAAAAACCAATTACGGAGCCTTATTTACCTTAATCACTGTGTTCTTTTTTTGGGGATTTATAGCCGCTGGAAACAGTGTTTTCATCCCATTCTGCAAACATTATTTTGAATTAGACCAATTTCAAAGTCAGTTAATTGACTTTGCATTCTACTTTGCGTATTACGTAGGAGCATTGGTATTATTCATCATTGGAACAGGTAAAGGAAGCGACCCCGTTGCTAAATGGGGGTATAAAAATAGTATCGTTTATGGTTTATTATTTTCCGCTATAGGCGCAGGAGCCATGATTATTTCCGTGTATAACAACGTTTTTACGGGTATGTTATTTGGATTATTCATCGTTGCATTGGGCTTTTCACTTCAACAAACTGCAGCAAATCCATTTATGATTTCTTTAGGAAATGAGAATACAGGTTCCAACCGAATTAGTTTGGGAGGAGGAATAAACAGTTTAGGCACTACCATTGGTCCATTGGTAGTAGCACTTGCCCTATTTGGTTCTGCATCCGTTTCAGAAGAAGATATACAATCATTGGGATTAGATAAAGTGATTTTATTATACATCTGCGTAGGTTTATTGTTTGTTGGAATTGCTGCACTTTTTGGTTTTTCTAAAAAATTACCTTCAGGAAAAAATGAAGAAAAAATTGAAGGTGCATCAAAAGCATTACGCTCTTTACTAATTATTACAGGTTTATTAATTGTTTGTTTCGCTCCAGTATTTAGTAGTTATAAAAGTGAAGAAGCACTTCAAATTTTAAACAAAGAGGAGCAAATAAAAAAACTAGAAAGCCTCGTTTCAAATTCTAATACGATCGCAATTCTTGAAAACGATATCATCAAATTAAGAGAGCCACTCGAACAAGAGCGTATGGTTTGGTTGAGTTTAGGATTAGCGGTGGTAGTTATTGGATTATTGGTTTCATTAAGTCGTTCAAAGAAAAATCCAACTGGATGGGGAGCCATGCAATATCCACAACTTATTTTGGGAATGTTAGCCATTTTTATTTATGTGGGTGTAGAAGTTGCCGTTGGTAGTAATTTAGGTGAATATCTAAAACACCAAATGAATCTAAATGCATCACAAATCGCACCCTATGCGGCTCTTTATTGGGGTAGTTTGATGATTGGTCGTTGGGCCGGTGCAATACACGCATTTGAATTAAAAGAAAAAACAAAACACATACTGACCATAGTCGTTCCTCTAGTCGCTTTTGGAATTGTGTTAGGATTAACTTCACTAGCAGGTCACGATGTAAGTAATTTATATGCTTATATAGTTTGTGTTGTCATTCAAATCATCGGATTTTACTTAGGAAAAAACAAACCTGCTCGTACGCTATTTATTTTTAGTGTTCTAGGTTTAATTGCAACCATTATTGGATTTACAACCGTTGGAATTGTTTCTGTTTATGCGCTGTTAAGTGTAGGATTGTTTTGTTCCATTATGTGGCCTTGTATTTTTTCACTTTCATTAGGAGGTTTAGGAAAATACCAAGCGCAAGGTTCAGCTTTCTTAATTATGATGATTTTAGGTGGAGCAATTATTCCTCCACTACAAGGAAAATTAAGTGATATTATCGGTATTCAACCTTCGTTTATCATTGGTACAATTTGTTTTATCTACCTGACTGTATTTGCTTTTGTCGTAAAAAGAATGCTGAATAAACAAGGATTGGATTTTGAATAGTTTATTTAAAACTAATCTAAATAAGAACTTAACGTCAACTCGTTTGTTCTAACTATTAAATTTGTTGTCAATTATTAAAAATTTTTAACTAAAATGAGTAAATCTGCGTTATTAAAGTCCTCATTAGCCAAAAAGTATTGGATGGCTTTGACAGGATTGTTTCTCTGCCTATTTTTGGTGGGGCATTTACTGGGTAACCTGCAATTGATTTTCAAGGCGGGCGAAGAAGGAAGAAGAGCATTTAATGAGTATGCATACTTCATGGCTCACAATCCACTAATCAAGGTGATGTCTTATTTGACATACATCTCGATTTTATTTCACGCGATTGATGGTATTTTATTAACTATCGAAAACAAAAAAGCAAGACCTGTAAACTATGCTTACAGCAATCCAAAAGCTAATTCTAGATGGGAATCTAGAAATATGGCGCTTTTAGGAAGTTTAGTATTGATTTTTATCGCTTCGCACATGGCTCATTTTTGGTACAAAGCGAAAGTGAAAAGTGATATGAAATTACATACAGTTTCTGTTACTGCTCCAGGTTCAAATCAAGCACAAGAATTGTACATTACAACAAATGGTAATTACTTACCTGTACAAGGTGTAAAGGTGAAAAACCATACTGAACTTTATGAGCCAACCGTTGATATCAAACTAGGAGAAGGTTATAAAGATTTACATTCTGTAGTAAAAGCATTTTTCTCTGGTAAAGAGACAAACGGTGTACCAGGAAATAAAATGGCATTAGCAGCTGTTATTTTCTATGTGGTATCAATGATTGTTTTGTCATACCATTTATTACATGGATTTTCATCTGCTTTTCAATCTTTAGGTTTAAGACATCCTAAATACACAAACTTAATTGCAAACGCTGGTAAGGTTTTTGCATTTTTAGTTCCATTAGCATTTGCTATTATCCCAGTATTACTTTACATCAAAGGTTAATAACATTAAACGAAAGTTACTATGTCAGTATTAGATTCAAAAATACCGGAAGGTCACATTTCAGAGAAATGGACTAACCACAAAAATCACCTTAAATTAGTTGCTCCTAATAACCGTCCGAAAATCGACATCATCGTAGTAGGGACTGGTTTAGCAGGTGCTTCTGCGGCAGCATCTTTAGGAGAAATGGGATACAACGTGAAAGCGTTCTGTTTCCAAGACTCACCAAGACGTGCACACTCAATCGCTGCACAAGGTGGTATTAATGCAGCAAAAAATTACCAAAATGACGGTGATAGCGTTTACCGATTATTCTACGATACAATCAAAGGTGGTGACTACCGTGCAAGAGAAGCTAACGTACACCGTTTAGCTGAGGTTTCAGGTAATATCATCGATCAATGTGTTGCTCAAGGTGTTCCTTTTGCTCGTGAGTACGGAGGGTTATTAGACAACCGTTCATTTGGAGGTACACAAGTTCAACGTACATTCTACGCGGCAGGACAAACAGGACAACAATTATTATTAGGAGCATACTCAGCATTATCAAGACAAATCGGATTAGGTCGTGTGAAAATGTACAACCGTCACGAAATGTTGGAATTGGTAAAAGTTGATGGAAAAGCACGTGGTATCATTGCTCGTAACTTAGTTACAGGTGAATTGGAAAGACATTCTGCACATGCCGTAGTATTAGCAACAGGTGGTTACGGAAACGTTTATTTCCTTTCTACAAATGCTATGGGAAGTAACGTAACAGCTGCATGGAAAGCACACAAACAAGGTGCTTATTTTGCAAACCCTTGTTACGTTCAAATTCACCCAACATGTATACCTGTTCATGGAACGAATCAGGCAAAATTAACATTGATGTCAGAGTCATTACGGAACTCTGGACGTATTTGGGTTCCTAAGAAAAAAGAGGATGCAGAAGCTATTCGTGCAGGAAAATTAAAACCTACACAAATTGCAGAAGAAGATAGAGATTATTATTTAGAAAGAAAATACCCATCTTTTGGAAATTTAGCTCCTAGAGATATTTCCTCAAGAGCAGCAAAGGAAGTTTGTGACGAAGGTCGTGGTATTGAAGCGAATGATACGAACGAAGGAGTTTATTTAGATTTTTCATCTGAAATTCAAAACAAAGGAAAGCAAGCAGCTTTTGCTCAAGGTAATCATAATCCTACCCCTGAACAAATTACGGAATTAGGTAAAAAATGGTTGAAAGAGAAATATGGAAACTTGTTTACGATGTATCAAAAGATTACAGATGAGAATCCTTATGAAACTCCAATGAAAATTTATCCAGCAGTTCACTATACGATGGGTGGTGTATGGGTTGATTACAACTTACAATCTTCTATTCCGGGATGTTTTGTGACTGGTGAAGCGAACTTCTCAGACCACGGAGCAAACAGATTAGGTGCTTCTGCATTGATGCAAGGATTAGCAGATGGATATTTCGTATTACCATACACGATTTCAGATTATTTAGCTAATGAAATCAAAACAGGAAGAATAACAACAGATTCTACTGAATTCGAGGTAGCTGAAAATAATGTGAAATCTCAGATTGATAAGTTTTTGACAAACAATGGTACAAAATCTGTTGACTATTTCCACAAAAAATTAGGATTAATTATGTGGAATAAAGTTGGAATGGGACGTAATGCTGCTGGTCTTCAAGAAGCAATCAATGAGATTGAACAATTAAAAAATGATTTCTACAAAGATGTTTATGTACCTGGAAATGCTGATGAGTTAAATCCACAATTAGAGAAAGCGCTTAGAGTTGCTGATTTAATAGATTTAGGGCAACTGATGGCGATGGATGCATTGCAACGAAATGAATCTTGTGGAGGGCATTTCCGAGAGGAATACCAAGATGCTGAGGGGGAAACATTGCGTGATGATGTTAACTTTTCTTTTGTCGGTGCATGGGAATACAAAGGAGATGATATCAAAGAAGAAGTATTACACAAGGAAGAATTGAAATACGAATTCATAAAGATAGCAGCTCGTAATTATAAATAAGAAATAGGCAATAGTAGTTAGGCAATAGGCAATAGAAAATGAGTGAAATAAGATCATACAAAGATTTATTAATTTGGCAAAAAGGAATTGAGTTAACCGAAAAAGTATATTTATTAGTTAAGTCTTTTCCTTCTGAAGAAATCTATTCACTTACATCACAAATTAAAAGATGTGTCATTTCAATTCCTAGTAATATTTCAGAAGGATATGGAAGGAATTCAACTAAAAATTACATTCAATTTTTAAGAATTTCTAGAGGTTCACTCTACGAATTAGAGACACAACTTATTATTGCTAACAAACTAAACTATATTTCTGATAATGAATTAAACAATGAAATTTTCAAACTTATTGAGGAAGAAAGTAAAATGTTAAATTCTTTTATCAAAAAACTAGATATTGATACAAAAATGAATGTTTAATGCAATTGGGATGGGCAAAACTAATGCCCATTGCCTCTTGCCTAAAAGCTAATAATATGGCAACTAAATCAATAAATATTACCCTTAAAATTTGGAGACAGAAGAACTCTAAAACAGAGGGTAAATTAGAAACGTATAAATTAGACAATGTTTCTACATCAAGTTCATTTTTGGAAATGTTAGACCAATTGAATGAACAATTAATTAATGAAAAAAAAGAGCCTATTGCTTTTGATCACGACTGTCGTGAAGGTATTTGTGGTATGTGTTCTTTATATATCAATGGACGTGCTCACGGACCAGATACAGGAACTACAACTTGTCAGTTACACATGCGTATGTTTAACGATGGTGATACAATTTATGTTGAGCCATGGAGATCTAGAGCATTCCCTATTGTTAAGGATTTAGTGGTTGATAGAAGCGCTTTTGACAGAATCCAGCAAGCTGGAGGTTTCGTTTCTGTAAACACTTCAGGAAGAACAATGGATGCAAATGCTATTCCAATACCAAAAGAAGATGCTGACAAAGCGTTCGAAGCAGCTGCTTGTATTGGATGTGGAGCGTGTGTTGCTACATGTAAAAACGGTTCTGCAATGCTTTTTGTAGGTGCTAAAGTTTCGCAATATGCATTATTACCTCAAGGTCAAGTTGAAGCTACACAAAGAGCGTTAAATATGGTTCGTCAAATGGATGAAGAAGGATTCGGTAACTGTACTAACACAGGTGCATGTGAAATCGAATGTCCTAAAGGAATTTCATTAGACAACATCGCTCGTTTAAATAGAGAGTATTTGAAAGCTTCATTGAAGTCGGAAAAATAGAAAAATACCTAATACAATAAAAAAACCCGCTAATGCGGGTTTTTTTGTATTGAAAAAGGAATAAGACATTAATTTGTTTTTGCTTCTGCTCCTGTTTTCCGCGGTTTTCTTGCAACACCCTCTACACCCCTTGTAAACACTAGATTCTTTTTTAAATTTGGGTGTTGCAAAATATAAAAAGTGTTTATTCGAAGATTAAAGAATCGTTCTGGAAGTACGTCTGTACAAGT
>JBKCEW010000062.1:0-2798 GCA_046304235.1 Crocinitomicaceae bacterium
ATATTATGATGAGTTCCTTTTAAAATTTTTGTGTAAATCTCATCCGTTTTTATTTTTTCATTCGATAAATCTATTTTTTTATACTTCAATTTTGAAACATAAAAGCTCCCATAAAAAGCTGCAGGGTCATAAAAATTTAAAATTTCTTCTTTTTTGTGCCAATGTTCAAAAAGTAATCTATCATCACTACCAGAATATTGATCTACTAATATATAATTTTGAAGATTTCTAGCTAACTTTAATTTAGGATCATATCCAACACTTTCAGTGATTATTTCAATTCCAAAAAGTTGAGGATCAAAATTCCCAATTTTCCATCCAGATAAAACTTTTGAAAACTGAAATTCACTTTCTTCTTGATAAAATAGATTATCTATTGGATCAGTATCAGAAAAATTTGGTGTTTGGTTATTTAAATTAATCCCCAATGCTTTTTCTGAAGGTTGTGATTTAGAAAGTTTCTTAGCAACACAATATGCGTCCCAAGATTTTTTAATTGATTGAGTTAAATTGTTTGTAATATCTGTAGTATTTACTTCGCCTGTTTCTTCGATTAATGAACTTTTTAAAATTCCCTTATAAATAACATAACTAATAGTTGAAATATTAAAACTTGGTTGTACGCTTGGTTTAAGTATTAAATTTATAAGATTTGTATTTTGACTATCTTGCTGAACAGCCACCTGTCCATCACATATTGCATAAGCATTTGGGGTTCCTGTTGCAGAATGTAAGGAAGTTATTCTAAAACGATCTTTTCCCTCAAAAACTCCTGCTGGTCCATAAGCCTGTTCCGCTGTTTGAGAATTCAACAAATCAACATCCGTAAAAAAGAAAAAATCCGCCATAATTTAATTTTTAGTTCCCTTACTCACCCTTTAAACAACTACGTTTAAATACTACAACGCACGAACTTAAAAATTATTTTCTACACTACAACAAACAAACTCTATTTGAGGTAATTATACTACTTGTAGCGTAATTTTACGCTAATTACTAGCGTAAAATTACGCTAGGTTGTAGGGTGAATTTACGCTAAATTTAGTTGATTAAAATTGGCTTGAAAAACACTAAAATCAAGGGTTGAATCTTGATTTACATTTTGAGCACAAAAAAACCACGATGAATTCGTGTTTTTATAAGAATGTATAGGATAAACTGGGTTAAATATACGTAACAATTAAAAACACAAAACATTCAAAACAAAATAGTTAAATCTAAATTATGTAATTTTTAAAAATTTATCAACAAGCTTGAATTTTTGTGTTTAAAAACATGATTTTACAAAAAACACAATGAAAAATTATAATTTTTGTTCAAAGACATAACGAATCAATTCGGCAGTCGTTTTCAAATTCAACTTTTTCAAAATTCGATTTCGGTGTCCTTCGATACTTCTTCTACTTAACGAATAAATTTCTGCTAGTTCTTCGTAGGTTTTACCTTTCGCTAGACTTTTCATAATTTCTATTTGTCTAACTGTAAGGTCTGTCTTTTTTCTTGTATTTAAGTTATTTGCAATATCATTGGAAAAAATGAGGGAAATTTCAGGACTCATATATCGGATACCGGCAAATATCTGTTGAATAGCAGTAATAATCTCATCTTTTTCAGAAGATTTTAGCATATATCCATTAGCACCATGTTCAAAAGCTTGACGAATAATATCTACTTCACTATGCATACTTTGCACCAATACCGGAATTTTGATTTTATTTCGCTTCATTTGCTTCAAGACATCAATCCCAGACATTTTTTTTAGGGTAATGTCTAATATCATAAAATCAAAACTCTCATTTGAGAGTAATTGCATCAACTCCTCCCCACTGGAAACTTCCGTAAATTTAAAATTGTAAATACTTTGTTGTGAAAGCATTAATTTAATCCCTTGTCTGATTAATTTATGGTCATCCACAAGGAGAAGTTTTACATGATCCGTCATTTAAATTGTATTAAGCGTTGTTTTTGTTTTACTTTTAGAAACTTTTTTTGATTTGGATAAATTTAAAGTAAATTTTAACTCAGTTCCTTTTCCAACTTTTGATTTGAAATTATACTCAGCATTCAACGCTTTTAAACGTTGCTTGATATTATGAATTCCATTATTAAAACTTGTTTTCTCCATATCAAAACCAATTCCATCGTCTAAAATTTTAATATCTAACTCGTCTGTCTTCTTATTAAAATTAAAAATGATATACACCAATGTAGCGTTTGCGTGTTTCATGGTGTTATTTACAAACTCTTGAATAATTCGAAACACAAAAAGTTCATCCTTTTTATTATCAAATTCGATAGAATTAGTATTTGCAGAAACGATAAATTCTGGACCTAAATTTTTCAGTTTGTTGGTGAAATCAAACACCGTTTGTACAAAATAAGTATTTTCAAAATCGGCCATTTTAAGGTTTTGAGCCATTTTTCGAATAAAATCAATTGAATCTAACAACAAATCTTTACTTGTTTGTACCGTTTCGTTAAACAAATCCGTGTTTTTATCCATTTCTAAACTAGCATTGAAATGACTAATTGCAGCATTTAAATTTTGCCCCAACGAATCGTGTAATTCTTGAGAAATCCATTTTCGTTCTAATTCTTGTCCGTGAAGTGTAGCTCGTAAAATCTTATTTTGATTTATATATTTTTCTGTTATATCTATCCCAATAAACAAAACATGTTCAACATCATTCAAAGTAGTTTTATAGACTGTTGAATCAATAAAAAATTTCTTTTTATTGATAACTAATTGTATGATTTTACTATCATTTGAATCATTTTTATTTTTAAAATCTTAAACA
>JBKCEW010000063.1:0-7140 GCA_046304235.1 Crocinitomicaceae bacterium
ATATTAGAATTTGAAATTGATATTGAAACACTTACAAAAAGAATTTTAAAAATTGAAAATAATCAATTAATTACTCTCATTCCTCCTTCTTTATTTGATATTGAAATTAATCTTTTATCTACAGAAGGTTCTATATCAAAATTTAGTGAATTGAGCTCAGGTGAGCAGCAATTAATTCATTCAATTCAAAGTGTTATATATCACTCAACTAACTTAGAGTCTGTTCATTTTAGTAATACAAAAAACAAACTGAAATATGAGAGTTTAAATATTATTTTTGATGAAGTGGAATTATATTTTCACCCTGACTATCAGAAAAAATTCATTTCTGAATTGGTAAGTAGTCTTTCAAAGAATAAATTTAAAAAAATTAAAAATATTAATATTCTATTTTCAACCCACTCCCCATTTATTTTGTCGGATATTCCATCTCAAAATATATTGAAGTTAATAAATGGAGACCCTCAACCATTCGTAGAAAATGAACAAACCTTTGGTGCAAATATTCATGAGTTGCTGGCTAATGATTTTTTCTTAAAAAAAGGATTTATTGGAGAGTTTGCAAAGGAGAAAATTAATTCATTAATTGATTTTTTAAAATCTGAAAATATCGAGGATGACACTTGGAATGAAGATTATGCATTTCAGTGTATCAATATTATTGGTGAAAATTTAATCAAAAATACACTTCTCGAAATTTACTATGAAAAATTTCAAGATAAGCTTGAAACTCAAATTGAGCGTTTAATATCCCTAAAAAAGAAACAATGATTTCAATTCCAAAATCTTCCGTTGAGCAACAAATTGCATTGTGTTTAGATAAATTTAATGCTCATAAAAAATCAATTAAACTAAATTTAATTACACTTAAAAGGAGCTGTAAAAAAGATATGAGTTCAGATGAAGTCTTATTTCTCGATAAGATAATAGATGAATTCAAAAAAGGAGCTGACAATATTTTGACAACATTTGATTTAGACTCAATAAAAAACAGAATAGGTGAACAACCAGTAAAAAAACTAAAACAAATTCGAAAGGATAAAATTCTGTATTTGAACGATTTGATTTTAATGTCTTTTGGCTATGATTCATTAAGAGCTAATTTTTATCCAACTTTTTATGATCAATTAGGAATAAAATCATGTGTATATTGTAATTCGCAATTAGCAGTTTCAGTGAGTAAAAATCGATATCCTATTTCTAAGAAAGGTAGAATAAAACCTCTTTATTCATTAGGGGATGAAATTGTAGCAAAATATCAATTAGACCATTATTATCCTAAAAGCAAATATCCTTATTTGAGTGCTAGTGTCTATAATTTATATCCAACTTGTGCAACTTGCAATAATATCAAACGAGCAAATGAAGTCAATTTTCAATTGTATTCTGAAAAAACTACACCGAGTAAATATCAATTTTCTCTTGACAAAATTGGAAAAGCAAAATATTTAATAACAGGCAGAATTGAATATATTCAAATTAAATTTGACGATCCTGATAAAATTGATAAGAATATTAAATCACCTTGTTCGTTTGAAGATACATTCCATATAAGTAGTATATATAATACTCAAATTGATTTAGTGCAGGAATTATTTCTTAAAAAGAAAATTTATGATGATGTTTATAAATCGATCTTAAAATCGTCATTTAAACAATTATTCAATGATGTCAATTTATCTAATAGGATATTACTTGGGAATTACGTTCATGAAAATGAAATTCATAAAAGACCAATGGCTAAATTTATGCAAGATATAGCCCATGATATTGGATTCATTAAAAAAAATGAGTAGTCGCATTTATACCACTAATTATTTATTGTTGCAATAATCAAACGACTAAATAATTTAAACCCAAAATATCTTCGGTTTAGTTTATAGCAAAACTCATTCAAATAAGATTGTAAATATCCTGGTTTTATCATGTGGTATACCCCTAAAAGATTACGTTTAGCATTACTTATTGCTATATGTACCCATTTCAGTGTTGTTTTGGTAGTTCCCTTTGTTAACTATATATTATATGTGTATCAACAAATTCTGAAAAATCAACATAACTTGTGCTTTTATCAGAAAAGATTATTGAGTCCTGATGGTTGTACTCAATAACCTTTGAACTTAATTCTTCTTTTTTTAAAGACTCTGCAACTTTCATTTTGAAATACTTACAATGAGATGATTTTTGACCAGTTTCAATGTTTTCTAAAGGAGTTGATTCTGCCATGATAGCAACATTTGTTTGTCGTTGACTACCTCTACCTCTTTTTAAATCAAAATGTTGATTTATGGCGTGTTCAAAATGAACCTCATCAAATTCAATAAATCCATTCAAATTGTTTTACCATCTCGCTGTCCTATTCCATTCCTAATTTTGTGCATCAACCCCCAAATAGTATTATATCTTTTATGACCTAATTGACGTTGCATTTCCAAAGCTGATAGTCCTTTTTTTTAAAAGCTCATAAAAGCCATACATAAATACCATGTTATAAAAGGCAAATTAGAGTGCTCCATTATTGTTCCGCTTCTTAACGTTGTTCGAAATGAACAATTTTTACATTGCCATTGCCATTTTGATTTTAGCCAGTAATGTTATGTTTGTGAACACTTTTTGCAAATAACCCCTTGGTTTTCTCGCTCAAGTTTGAAGTGTAATTTACAACTTTCATTCGTTGGAAATTGTTGAGTGAATGCTAATATTGACATAATCTTTACTTTTGTAACGCAAAGATTTTATCCTAACTGCGTAAAATATTTATGTTTTGGTACGATTGCGACTACTCAAAAAAATAAAAACTAAACACAATACTATTAATACAAATTAAAAAAAATAAACTAGAGTATAGATATATTTTCTTTTTTTTTTGTAATGTAATCCTTTTTTTTTTATCACTACTTTCCAATAATCATTTAAGTGATATTTAATAAAAATGGTAACATAAATAATAACATATATAACCACTGGTATTTTGTAGTCAATAAAAAAATCTATAGCTTCTGAATTTATAAATGCGGCATAAAAAACAAATATTGAAACAAAAATATATCCAATCAGTATTGATAATGATGCACTTGACTTCCATTCGCTTTTCCATTTATTGAACGGTGATGCTTCAAAAAAATTATATAATGAAAAAAATAAAAAATCCATATTAAATTAATTAGTCCTTGTATAGGTTAAATCTTGGTCCTAAAATAGCCCTGTTTCTCTCTTGTAAACCTGCTGAATAGTTTAAAGCCGCTGGCCATCCACCTGGATAATAATTATCAACAAGTGAATATGCTACTCCGGCAGGCGGATTAGCCAACATACCATAAATACCCATTCCTGTGTTTAATGCTGCTTTTCCTGGATGCACACCATTTTTCGAATCTGGGTTTCTATCCCACTCTACAACAGCAATCATATCAAATCCAAAACCTACAACAACAGCCCCCCATCCTAAACCGTTTCCAAGTTTTCCAAGCTTAAATGTATTAGTGTATTTATTTCCTTTGAATCCACTTCTGTATATTTTTGGTGAAAAAGTTTTTGTTGAAGTAGTTACTCTATATCTAGAAACGGTTGATGAACCTAAAATAGTAGCACCTGTTCCTGCTACAGCATTTGTTTTCCCTTGATTCAAAGAAGGTTATATTTATATTTCAATTATTAAATCTTCTAATTATTTAGACACTTCTATTATTGTTTTTTCTAGAGATGTAATGCTAGGTTTATAATAATCCATAATATTTATAGAGTCATAAAAATTACCATTTCTATAAATAACATAATAAATATTATTAGCCCCTTTTATAATTGAATCTCCAATTTTACATTTTGAAAATGTTATGTCATCCACACTAAAACTAGTGCCATTAACATCAATAAATGGAACATAATGGTCTCCTCTATATTTTAATTTTACAATTCCTATAAAACTTTGTTTTTTATCATAATAAAATAATTCATCACTACCTTGTTGTTGTGACAATGGTGTGGGAAATGATTTATATAAAAAAACCACAAAAGAAATAACAAATAATATTCTGAAATAAATACCTTTTTTTTTGAAAAAAATTAATATATCCATGTTTTTGATTCTGAAATGTATGCTTCTGCTTTTAAACCCGTTGAATAAATTGTAGCTGGTTTTAATATATAAGTATATCCGTTTTTAGCTCGGCCATAGTGAACGAATCCAGTTTTTCCCCTACTTCCATCTGCCTGATATCCACCGTGTGAACCACCAACACTCCATTCCAATATTTGAGCAGATAAAGAAACTGAGTTTCCTTTTCCTGACCAATCCTGAATATTAAAATCTCTTTTTGAAGTTGGTGTAATTTTTCCAGCATTAAATCCAAAACCACCACCAATACCACAATTACCACTAAAAGTAAAATATGTTGTAGTATTACCTTTAGAATCGGATACAACACCTAGTGATAATGAGATCCCTCCACCTACTGCACCACCTATACTAATCTCAGCAAACTGACCGCCTTTTCCTACATTTGATTTTTCCTGAGTTTTTTGGGCTTGAGTATTTGTTTTCGGCTTCGGCTTACTATTCTGACTTGGAGATGGTCTTACTTTTATAACTTGCCCAACTTTAATTTTATCTGGATCTTTGATATTATTCCATTTAACAATTTGTTCTACCGTAGTATTATATTTCTTAGCAATCTTTGTTAAATTATCTCCACTTTGCGCAGTATAAGTTGGTTGCTTACCTTTTCCATTTGCAATATCTCCTAACTCATCATTTAACCAAATCGGGTTATTATCCATAGAACAATATGGACTTTGCCAAGCTTGTTCAGATGCCTTCGGATCAATTGTCCACCATCTACCCAACCTCGTATCTAACTCTCTAAAATGTGTCGTTAAACTGTTACCTAATCCAGAAATCTCATTATCTGCTTCGCTTCCCTTGTTGAAGGAGTACCTATACGCATCGCCGTTGAAGCTTCTATTTGCTCTCAAAGCTCCAAAAGCTTGGAAATCACTTGCAGAAACTACATCACTGATATAGCCGTCAATTTTACCGTCATTATTATTGTCAATTGCAATCTTCTTATCACTTAAAACATTGTAAACGTTTCCTAGATGATTACTTAATTCAAAGAACTTATTACCAATCACATACGATTTGTAATTTGAATTTAAACCCGAAGATAATAAATTATTATCATATTTCGATAATGTATACCCCCTATTTGCATAAGGCGCAACAGCTAATGAAGACTGATCTAAGGAAATATTAGTCACACCTAAACGGGATGAACCATAAATATCAAATTCTTTCATTGAATACTGGTCCTGTAATGAACCATCAGCATCAGCTTTTGTTTTCAACTCATAAACTGCCATTTGATTACCACTTGCATCTCTTGTATAGTAAGTAGTTGTCCACTCCGTTTCTGGTGCTAAACCACTCCCCGTTCTTGGCTTCACAATCTTATAAATACGATTTCCAGTTGCATCATATCCAAACTCTAAATCTGGTTTTTTACTAGATTGATTACGCTCAATAGTCTTGATTTTGCCACTTACTGTCCATGATATATTATAGATTTCTTCTTGTCTATCCTTAATCAAGTTTCCAATTTCATCATATTGATAGTTATTCAACGACTTATTGGTTGCACTATATTGTTGCCCTGGTTGTAAATCACCTAAATTTTTCAATGCTGGTGTATTTGCTGTAATCGTTGCGTCTTTTACTGCCATTAACTTATTTGTATTACGCTCAAAACCATTTGCTTTGTTCTCATAGATATAAGTAAAATCATCTACACCTGTAGAACTAGCATTAGCATTCACATCCGCATTTCGTTTCAACGTTAAAATGTTACCATTGGCATCATATGTAAACTTCTCGCTGTATGCGTTTTGTTTAGTACCTCCAGCTGCCCATTGGTTGCTTGCTACAACGTTTGGATCTTGATACGTTGTTACTGATTTCAATCGGTTTAATTGGTCGTATCCGTACTGATTTGCTACTGGAGATGCGTTCGCTCCTTGCATAAATTTACGCACGGAAGTAACCATAGTTGAGATATTTCCATTGTACAAATCCTTATTGTTTTGCTCAATTTCACTACCTCTCATGCTCGCAATGAAAAGCTCATCACTACTCATTGGAGCTCTTCCTATCGATTTGTAATCATCTTTGTAGTAACCTAAACTAAATCCAAATTCATCTTTTGCAAAATTTTGATGTAAGTTACCTGTTGCAATGTGTCCATCTTGCCCCATTTCTCTTGATGCTTCTAAACTTGTAGAGTTCACAACTTTCAACCAACCTTGAAGATTGTAAGCATAATCCATCCCTTGCACTTTATCATTACCTATTTCGATACGTGATAATGGCCCATGTTGGTAGTAATAGTATTTAGCATCTTGTTCCCATACAATGTTATCGCGACTTGTAAATACATTCGTTAATTTATTATCAGCATCGTATTCGTATTTATGTCTAAATTCATCAGCTTGATCTCGTTGGTAAACAACATTATTTACTTTTCCACTGATTAAATCATATTCATATTCTACCTTTTTGAATCGCTGTCCTAAATGAGATAATTTAGGGTTATCTTGAATTAAGGCATGAACATTACCATGAATATCATAGCTATAGTGAGTAGCATAATCATAGTCTGCTCCAGCCACATCTTGATAAGTAGTACTTGAAACTCTGGTTCTTAAATTCTCTTGTGCGAATCCTGGCACATCAAAAACTTGGAAATTGTAATATGTTCTCGTAATCTCAGATTTAGTTCCCCCTGCGATCCAAGCCTTTAATTTAGCATCATCGTTAGTAATTTCAAACGTTGGTGCTGGTCTATTGGTGATTTCACCTACCTCTGTAATTTTTCCGAGAATGTCGTATACCGTATAGCTATACGCTCCCGTTCCTTTATTTAATTGCTTTGAATTTTGAGAAATCGTTAATCTTCCTAAACGGTCATACCAAAAACGACTTCCATATAGGCTCATTTCATCTACATAATTAGTCGCACTTTGAGAACCATCTCCCAAAATCATCATTCCATTCTCACCATTTTTCACAAGTGATGCAATGTTCCCTTGAGTACCTAATCCAATTTTTTGAACCAATGTAAACGTTGCTCCTGCATCATCTGTTTTGTA
>JBKCEW010000064.1:0-13091 GCA_046304235.1 Crocinitomicaceae bacterium
TGAAAGTGTTGTTGGTGGTTGTGGGGATGGTTTGGGGAGTTGGGGCTTTGGGGCAGACAGCTACAACAATTTATTCTGAAGATTTTTCTACAAACAGTGGTAAGGGTAATAATGCTGGCACGGTGAATGTAAGTGGAGTTACTACTTGGTCGATATCACCAGAATCTGGAGTAAGCGTTGGTTCTGGAGAATATTTTAAGGTTGCAAACTCAAGATTTGAAAGTTATGGTAGAATTTCGGGCTCAACCCCTCCAAACAAATACTTGTGGTATTCATCTGAAATTGATATTACAAACTATTGTGAAGTTGGTGTCTCGGTAGATTTAGGTCATATTTCTGGGCCAGAAACTCCGACATCGGGTGATGGGATATGGGTTTATGTTTCAGTTGATAATGGACCTTATGGACTTATTGGAACTCTTGCTTATAATGGAACAACTTCTAACGTAACAATATCTAATTTAGTTGGTTCAACATTAAAAGTTAGAGTTGATGTAAAGTCAAATGGTAGTAATGGCGCGAGTTCTTGTGGTTGTAATTACCAAACTTATTATTTTGATAATGTAACAGTAACAGGTATAGCTGCAACTAGAGTTTCATTGTCTGGCAGTAGTTTTAGTGTCACAGGTGCAACGAAAGTGTATGTATATGCTTGGGGTGGAGGTGGAGGCGGAGGAACTTCTAATGGAGGAACTTCTAGTGGAGGGGCTGGTGGTTCTGGAGGTGGTTTTTCTTCTTCTATATTAACAGTAGCAGACCCGACAATTAGTAATACATTTTGGTATAATATTGGAAGTGGTGGTGGATCTGCTACTAATGGAGGTAATACTTGGTTAAACACTACAAATTCTCAACCTACTACTAATTCTGGAGTTTTAGCTTATGGGGGTATCAAAGGTGCTAACAATTCTTCTACAACAACTTCAGCTCCATCTCTAGGTATAGGAGATATTAAATATACAGGAGGTACTGGTGGAGGCGGAGGTGGTTCTGGCGGAGGTGGTGGTGGTTCATCTGCTGGTTTTAAACAGTCTGGATATGCTGGTACTGCATTAAGTTCAGGAAGTGCAGATGTTTCTGGTGGTATTGCCGATTATATTGGTGGTGCTAATGGTGGTACTGGAGTCGTTTCATCTGGTGCTAATGGCGGCAGTGGAGCTAACTATGGTGGTGGGGGCGGTGGGTTCAAATGATGCTAGTGCATCAGTTGGTGGTACAGGTGGTGCAGGAAATTTAATTGTTTTTTATTATGCTGGGCCTACCATTTCAACATCAGCTTCATTATCTTCTTTTTCAGCATGTTCTGGAAGTAACTCAACTGCACAATCATTTACAGTTTCTGGTGCAAATTTAACAGCAGATATCGTTTTAACACCTCCAACCGGATATGAAATTTCACAATCATCAGGCAGTGGATATACTACGTCAACAATTACTTTAGCTCAATCCGGTGGTACGGTTGCTTCAACAACCATTTACGTGCGTACAACTACTGCGGCTACTAACGGAGCAAGTGGTAATATAACCTGTACTTCTACTGGAGCAACACAAAAAGATATTGCAACGGGTAGTGCAACTATTTCACCTACATCCGTTGGAGGCTCCATAGCAGGAAGTGCAACTGTTTGTTCAGGTACAAATTCAACGGGATTGACGTTGAGTGGTCATACAGGTACTATAACCAAATGGCAATCTTCCACAGTCAGTGATTTTTCATCTGCCGTAACGGATATTGTGAATGCTACGACAACGCAAACAGCAACGAATTTAACGGCAACAACGTATTATAGAGCTGTAATTACAAGTGGTTCTTGTGCTGCTGCAAATAGTGCAACAGCAACGGTAACGGTTTCTCCAACATCTGTTGGAGGTTCTATTTCAGGAAGTGCAACAGTTTGTACAGGTACAAATTCAACGGCATTAACCTTAAGTGGACATACTGGTTCCATTACCAAATGGCAGTACTCAACAGCAAGTGATTTTTCTGCAGGATTAACAGATGTAGCAAATACAACGACTTCATTGACTGCAACAGACTTAAATGCAACAAGGTATTACCGAGCAGTAATTACGAGTGGTGCATGTGCTGCAGCAAATAGTGCATCTGCAACGGTAACTGTAGAAACTACTCCAACTACATCGGCTGCAGGTTCTGATATCTCTATTCCATCGTGTGGATCAATATCAACAGTTATGGGTGCTAATACACCTTCAGTTGGTACAGGGGTGTGGTCTATTACTTCAGGTCCTAATACAAATACTAATCAGTTATCCAGTACTTCTTCTGCAAGCGCAACGTTTACACCATCTGGTGGTGCAGGTACGTATGTGTTAAGATGGACTATTTCAAATACTTGTGGGTCTAGTTTTGATGAAGTTTCGGTAACAGTATCTGGAGCTTCTTATAGCGGTACTTTAAAAGTGGGTGTGAGTGGTTGTCATTTTTCTTCATTAACTGATGCGATATCTAAGTTAACATCTTGTGGGTATACGGGCAATATTATTTTAGAATTACAATCAAATTACGATGGAACAAGCACAACAGAAACATTTCCAATTACTTTTGCTTCTACTTTAGGGTCAGGGGCTTCTAAACAAATTACCATTCAACCTGCAACTGGAGTTTCTAAAACAATTACAGGTTCTTCTACTTCTCAAATAATTTACATTAATGGTGCGACCTACATCACATTTGATGGTAGAGATGGTGGAACAGGTTCAAATAAAAATTTATCAGTAACAAATACAAGTACCGCAACAGGTGGGTCCGCAATCACTTTTATCAATGACGCTTCCAATAATACGGTTAAATATTGTAATTTAAAATCTGCTTACACATCCGCATCATCTGGTGTTGTGATATTCTCAACCACATCAGCCACAACAGGAAATGATAATAATACAATTGATTATTGTGTAATAGATGGAAATGCAAACAGCCCAAGTGCTGGTACTTCCGCATCGCCAACTGCTGGGGTAGCAACTAACGCTATCTATTCTGATGGAACTTCAGCTAAAACAAATAGTGGGAATACGATTTCAAATACAGAGTTTAAAGATGTATGGGTTGAAGCAACCTCTAACACACCTACATTTATTTACCTAAAAACAAATAACACAAATTGGACAATTTCGGGAAATAGCTTTTATCAATCTTCAACACGCACTTCGACAGGCGCAAGAACTTTTTATGGAATAAATATTGGTGATGGTAACGAATATACGATTTCCGGTAATTTCTTCGGAGGTAGTTCTGCTTCCGCAACAGGTACTTGGACGCAAAATAGTACCTCTTCTAACTATACCATTTTTTATGGTATTAACTTAGCCGTTGGTACAGCAACTGCTACTTCTGTTCAGAATAATACCTTTAAAGGTATGACATGGGATATTAAAGGAAGTAATCCTTGGGCAGCTATATATGTAACATCAGGTAATGTAAATATTGGTACTACTACAGGAAATACGATTGGAGCAACCACCGGTACCTCAACTTTACAATTTGTAAATACAACAGGTACTCCAAATATTTATGGTATATATTCTGAATCAACGGGGTCAGTTTCTATACAAAATAATAATATAGGTGCCTTATCTACTTGTAACTGTGCAAATGCATTTAACTTTTATGGTATTAGAACCTCTGGAGCTGCTGGTATTTATACGATTCAATCCAATACAATTGGTAGCACTACCACAGCTGGCTCGGTAACAATGGGAGGAGCTTTAACAGCTGGGTCGTCATTGACATTTTATGGTATTTATAACACAGCTACTGGTTTAGCAACAATTAACTCAAATACGATTCAAAACATAGATGTCTATGGAACAGCTGCCACTATTTATGGAATTTATAATACAGGTGGCGCTTCATCTTCTACGATCAACTCGAATACATTTAAAAACATAACAACACAAACTGCAGGTAGTTCAACATCCAATTATACCTGTGGTATTTATAATGCCTCCACTAACTCTATGACTATTTCAAGCAATAATATAAATACACTGACTTTAAATGTTGGTCTTTTTAGAGGGATATGGGATGCAGGAGGTGCTTCCACAAATGCAGTGATAATTTCAAGTAATACAATAGGAACTGCAGATGCGAATAATATAGCATTAGCTTCTACTGTAAATTATTATTCTCACGATGCAATTTACTTGACAGGTGCAGGTACAAATGTTACAGCAAGCAACAATACTATCCGAAATATTACCTCTTCTGGTGCTACCGGTGCTTCTGGTTTGACAATTGTAGGTTTAAGAGTTACATCAGGTACAAAAACGATCACTAGTAATACAATTTCATACATAAAAAATTCGAATACGTCAGCTGATATCTATGCTGTTTGTGGAATGTATTTTGAAGGCAATGCCACTGTAACAGCTACGAAGAATGTTATTTTAGATTTGATTAATCAAACTACTTTAGATATTTACGAAGCTCAAGAAATTACAGGTATTTATTTAAGTGGAAGTAGCACAACGGCAAATCTTTACAATAATTTAATTAAAATTACCAATGCTAGTAATACTAACGGTATTTCAATTAACGGTGTTAGAACAAATTCTGGGACTTTAAATTTATTGCATAATACAATTGTGATTGGCGGTGCTGAAACAGCAAGTTCAAATGCTGCTTCTTACACCGCTTGTTTCCGTTATGAAAGTACTTGTCCTACATTATCTGCAAAAAACAATATTTTTATTAATAATCGTACTACTACGAGTAATAACCGTCATTATGCAATAAATAGTGCCGCAAATGCTTGTGGAAATAATTCATTTGATCAAAATTACATTGAGGTTGAAAATGGGGATTATGTTGCAAATATGAGTTCTACCAATTATAATATTACTACATACAATGCTTTAGCTTCTGTTGGGTCTGATATCGATGGTTCAGGATACAATGTAACTGTAGATGACGATGGTACTCTTACTGCAACTGAATCACAATTAGTTGGTATAGCTAGTAGTGTTGGTATTACCGATGATATAAAATCAGTAACAAGAACGAAATATACCAGAGGATGTTTTGAATTAGCGTGTAATACAAATTATGCAGGTACGTATTATGTCGGTACAGGTGGTACATGGACAACTTTAACAAATGCATTGGCAGCTCTGAAAACGTGTAATATGACCGGGTCTGTGACTTTAGAATTAAACACATCATACGCTGCAGATAACGAATCTTCTGAATCATATCCTTTAGATTTCTCAGGGATACCTACTACAAGTTTGATTACATTAACGATTAGACCTAAATCAGATGTTTCATCACTTATAACTTTAGGTGGTTCATCAGCAAACACAATGATGGATATTAACGGAACAGATTATGTAACCATTGACGGAAGACCAGGAGGTAGTGGTTCAAACAAATACATCACAATTGACAATACGAACACGACTTCAGGAGCTACAGCTGTTAATTATTATGCGAATGCAACTAACAATACAATCCAATATTGTACCTTAAAATCAACTGCAACAGGTGCTACTTCAGGTGTTGTAACTTTTGGAACAGGAAGTAATTCAAGTAATTCCATTTCGAATTGTGATATTGATGGTGGCGCTGGTTCAACTGCTACTCCTACCAATGCCGCAAGAGTAGGGATTTATTCTACTGGTACAGCGAATGATAATATCTCTATAACCAATAATAAAATTTATAATTGTTTTAACACAACAGTTACCTCTCCGCATGCTGGAATTTATGTTGGAAACGGTAGTTCGGCTTGGACAATTACAGGAAACAGTATTTATCAAACATCCAACAGAACCGTAACAGGTAATACCGATTATTATGGTATTGTAATTTCAAACACATCCTCAGTAGGAAATACGGTTTCAAATAACTATATAGGGGGTACATCCAATAGTTGTGGGGGTACAAAATTTACTTTTGCTGGAAATTATTCAAATGCTTTTCATGGTATTTACATTAATGTAGGAACTGCTTCCTCTACCACAGTAAATGGAAATACAGTAGCTAATTTAAGTTTTACCTCTTCTTTGGCAGGAAACTATTTCTATGGTATCAACGTTCAAGCTGGTAATGTTAACATTGGAACGACAGTTGGCACAGGCAATATTATTGGTAGTAGAACTGCGGATGCTTCGGTTGCGGCTAATGCTAGTATAACTTTGATTCCAACCTCTGCTTCAGCAAATAATGCTTTAGGTATTTATAGTATCATAGCAGCTGATCATACAGTAAATTACAATAGAGTAGCTGGGATAAATGTTAGCAATTCAACAGCTGCAAATCCAGCAACATTTTACGGAATTTATCCAGCCGGTACAACGGCAAATGCTCCAACTGTTACTTATAATTCAGTTGGTAGTAATAATAATGTAAATTCAATTGTTGTAGGTACAGGTGCAACTACAGGTGTGAACACATTTTATGGAATTACAAACCAAGGTTACACAGGTGTAGTTTCAATGCAATACGACACCATTCAAGGAGTAAAGGTATATGGTACTGGCGCCTCATTGGTATATCCAATTTACAATACTAAAGGAGCAACTAATTCAAGCATAAGTTCAAATACTATTAAGAATATAAGCAATGAAAGTACAGGAAGTAATGCTTCTGCAGCTTTAATTGGTATTTACAATGAAGCAGCACCATCAATATCAATTTCTTCTAACACGATTAGCGCAATTACATGTAAAAACGGATATTTTAGAGGTATAGAAGACAATGTTGCTTCTGCAGTTAGTCATGCTATATCTTCAAATACTATAGGAGCTACAGGAGCAGATTCAATTAGTATCTCTTCAACTTCTACTACGGCAAGTATGGGTATCAATGCTGCAAGTACAGGTACCTATTCAATAAGTTCCAATACGATCCAAAAAATAACTCAATCTGGTGCAGCAAAAAAAGATATCTATGGTATCCGAATAGGCTCAACTGGAACATATACTGTTAGAGGTAATACCATCGATAAATTGTATTGTCTTTCTACAGGTTCTTATAAATCAGAAGTGACGGGAGTATTTATAGGAGGAATTGCAAATGCAGGTTCAGTTATCGAAAAAAATAAAATTACCAATTTTAAAAATACAGTAACAAATGGAGGTTTTATTTTCGGTATTATTGGTACAACCGTAACAACCTTAAATGCATACAATAATTTTTTTGAATGCGATAATGAAAATACATCCACAGTTTTATTAACAATATATGCTATTTATGGTGATGCAATTACAACAATAAATGCTTACCACAATACAATTTACATTTACGGACAAACGGGATCAAATACCGCCGAAGCTCATTCTTTTTGTTTAAGACATGGAGCTGCAGGTACTATTAATGTTAAGAATAACATATTAATAAATACACGCGTAGATGGTGGTACAACTGCTAAGCAACAGATATCATTTAGTAATAATTCAAATTACGATTATAATTATTATTATACGAGAGATATAGCTTTAACATCTGGACAAGGTACAAATTCAATTTATCATGTTCATGGCACCAATACACTAATAACTATTAATTCAGATGGTTCATTAACTTCAAGTGGTTATACAACAGTTAGTACTGGAACAAATTTAGGAGCAACAGTTTCAGATGATATTCGAGGCTCTGCCAGAGAAGATTATACAAAGGGGTGTTATGAAGGCTCTTCAATGATTTATTACAGTAGATATGCTACAACTAATACAGATGCGAATTCACTAACTAATTGGACAACAAAAAGAGACGGTACTGGTTCAACACCTTCTAATTTTACAACTGAGTCTAAATTTAAAGTACAGACTGGTCACAAATACCAAGTTACATCGACTTGGTCTGGTCATGCATCGAGTATTATTTATGTAGAATCAGGAGGGGCTTTAGATGTCAATGCCCAAAATGTTACTACCTGGAGTAATTTTGATTTAGCTGGAACAGGTGTTTCATCATCAGGTGCACTATTAAGCACAAGTAGTTCTCTTTCAACTGTATCGCTTCCAATTACATTATCTGCAGATGCAACTGTAAGTTCTTCAGGTTCAGGAAATTTAACTTTAACTGGAAATATTACTACCGCTGGCTATACATTAACAGTAAATGGTTCAAATAATACAACGATTTCTACCGGTGTCATCAGTGGCACAGGAATTGTTTCTAAATCAGGATCTGGTATTTTAACATTATCAGGTACAAATACGCACACAGGAGGTACTACTGTATCAGCTGGTACCTTAGCAATTGGAAATGATTCAGGTCTCGGAACAGGAACTTTAACTATAAATGGTGGCTCTTTGGATGCGAGTGGAGCAGATCGTACGATTACTAACCCTGTAACCATTTCCAATGATTTTGGGTTTACAGGGACATATAATTTAACTCAAAACACAGGCGGTATCGCATTAACAGGTGCTGCAGTAATTACGGTAACAGCAAATAATCTAACGTTAAATGGTGTAATAGCAAACTCCGGTAATGGAACTGTAACAGTTACCTCTACAGGTAATGGTACTTGGACTTGTCCAGCAGGGGTAACTTCTGCTACTGTCCACTGTTGGGGTGGTGGTGGTGGTGGTTCATATACATTAGGTAATGGTGGGCAGCCTGGTGGCGGTGGAGGGGCTTATGTTAGATCTACCTTAACCGTTTCTCCAGGCACAGTTTACAATTATACTGTTGGTGTAGGTGGTACAAAAGGTATTGGGTCATCTTCTTCTGCAGCAACCAATGGAGGTGATTCATATTTTGGTAATACAACCGCTGGTTCAAGTGCTGGTTCTTCAAATATAGCAAAAGGAGGAAATGCTGGTGTGTATGCAGGTATTTCAGGTGCAGGTGGACTATCTTCCAATTCAACTGCAAATGGTTCTAACCCTCAAAAATATTCAGGAGGTATAGGTGGTAAAGGTGGTTCAAATGGAGGTGCTGGTTCTTGCAACAATACTTCAAATAATGTTGGAGGCTCAGGTGGAGGCGGTGCTGGATCAGGATCGGATGGTGAAGGTGCAGCGACTACATCAACAAAAGAATGGTGTCTATTGAATGGAGGTACTGGTGATTATCCAGGTGGTGATGGTTCAATTGGTTCAGAAGATGCCAATGCTGGTGATGGTTCACCAAGAGGAGGTGGAGGAGGAGGTGCGGATGGTCCAGCAGGTACCGCTAAAGACGGTGGAAATGGTGGAGCTGGTCAATTAATAATAACATATACACCAGCGCAATCCATTACTAAATCAGGTGCAGGAACTTTAACTCTTGGTGGTACAAATACCTTTAGTAATGGAGTAACATTAAATGCAGGTACTTTAAACATAAATAACGTTGCTGCACTTGGAGCTACTACAGGAACTTTTACAATCAATGGAGGTACCATTAATAATACAAGTGGTGGTGCAATAACAATGAATAACTACCCTATGTCATGGGCAGGTCATTTTACATTTACTGGATCGAATGAATTGAACATGGGTGCAGGTGCAGTTGCAATGACTGCTACTCGTCAAGTTACTGTTTCTTCAAGTACTTTAACGGTTGGAGGAATTATTTCAGGTTCAACTTTTGGCTTAACTAAATTAGGTGCTGGTACGATGACACTTTCTGGAGTAAATACCTACACTGGAGCTACTACAGTTACAGCGGGTACTTTAGCGATGGGTGTGAATAATGCCATTCCAGTTGGAGGTGGAGGTGTTGTTTTAAATGGGGGTACGTTAAGTACAGGTAATTTTACAGCAGGATCAACTTCAACCAATATTGGTACACTTACCTTATCAGAAAATTCAACGCTAGCACTAGGAACTGGCACCTTGTATTTCTCAAGCAGTACAGGAGTTTCTTGGACGGCTGCGAAAACATTAACCATAACTGGCTTTGTCTCATCCGCTACTAATACTGCAGGTACTGCTGGTCGTTTATTCGTAGATTACCGTTCAGGTAACGATTGTAGCAATTGTGGTTTAACTGGAAGCAGTGGAACGAATCAATTAGGTTTGATTTCATTTAATACAGCAACAATCAATGGTGTTGCTGGTACTTACGGTGCGATGCAAATGGTATCAGGAGAAATTGTGGCATTTTCTGTTTCTCCAACAATTACCTTAGCTTCAAATACTATAAGTGCAGCTGACAATTGTGCCTCATCAATTAAAGTACCAATTCAAAGTTTTAGTTTGGCAGTCACGAATGGAACTGGAAATTTAACAAATGTAGGATTTACAACTACAGGAACATACGTTCAAGCAGATATCTCAAAGTACCAATTGTGGTATCATTCATCCAATGATATTACTGGCGCATCTCAGTTAGGTACAGATTTAAGTTCTTCGGGTGGTCAAGGAGCTAGAACATTTACATCGTTTACTTCTCCTACCTTGAGTAACAGTGCAACCTATTATTTCTGGATTACAGTCGATGTAGCTTCTGGAGCAACCAATAATGCAACCATTGCAGTGAATGCAATTTCTACTTCTAATCTTACTTCTACAAGTACCAAGGTAGGTAGCGATACAGATGCTGGTGGAACACAAACCTTGAAATCAAGTCCATCCATTTCATCGCATCCAAGCGCTGCTACTATCTGTTATGGAGGTACTTATTCACCAAGTGTTACAGCTTCAGGCGGTGTGACTTTAAGTTACCAATGGCAATTTTCAACCGATGGATCAACAGGATGGTCTAATGTGGTAGACAATACACCAACGAATGCTACATTTACGAACAATACGACCGCTACATTAACCCAAACAGGAAATATAGCGCAAGGATCGGCATATTATTACCGCTGTGTAGTTAGTTCAACTGGAAACGGTTGTAGTAGTGTTAACAGTAATGCAGCACAATTAACAATCAATGCAGATCCAACTATCGGAACACAACCTTCTGCAATTGCAGAGTGTCTAGGAGGTACTGATGCAATGAGTGTATCCGCATCTGGAGGTACACCTTCGTTAACTTATCAATGGTATTCAAATACAACAAGTAGCAACACAGGAGGAAGTTCCATTGGTTCAGCTACTTCATCAAGTTATACTGTACCATCTTCTTCTGCTGGTACAACCTATTATTATGTTGAGGTGAATGCATCAGGTTCTGGCTGTTCAACGGCAACAAGTAATGCCGTAGCAGCTGTTATTACAGCTGCACCAAATGCAGGAACACTAAGCGGAACAGACGCAATTTGTTCCAATGGTTCAACTACGTTTACCAGCAATGGAGACAATGGTGGATCATTCACTTCTGCTACTACAGCCGCTGCCACCGTGAATGTTAGTACAGGAGCTATCACACCAGTTGCTGCAGGTTCTTCGATAATCACTTATACCGTAACAGGAACTGGAGGATGTTCGAACGCAACCGCTACTAGAACGGTAACAGTTACTACTGCACCAAATGCAGGGACACTAAGCGGAACAGAGGCTATTTGTTCGAATGGTTCAACTACATTTACCAGCAATGGAGACAGTGGTGGAGCATTTACTTCTGCTACTACAGCCGCTGCAACCGTGAATGTTAGTACAGGAGCAATCACACCAGTTGCCGCAGGTTCTTCTATAATCACTTATACCGTAACCGGAACTGGAGGTTGTTCGAACGCAACAGCCACAAGAACGGTAACGGTTACGACAGCACCAAATGCTGGAACACTAAGCGGAACAGACGCTATTTGTTCGAATGGTTCAACTACGTTTACAAGTAATGGAGACAGTGGTGGAGCATTTACTTCTGCAACAACAGCCGCTGCAACTGTGAATGTTAGTACAGGAGCAATCACACCAGTAGCTGCAGGTTCTTCTATAATCACTTATACCGTAACCGGAACTGGAGGTTGTTCGAATGCTACAGCAACTAGAACGGTAACAGTTACTACTGCACCAAATGCAGGTACTTTAAGTGGTACTCAAGGAATTTGTTCTAACGGAACTACAACATTTTCATCAGATGGTGGTTCGGGGGCATGGACATCAGGATCTACTGGAGTTGCAACAATCAACAGTTCAACAGGAGTAATTACACCTGTTGCTGCAGGTTCTTCGATAATTACTTATACCGTAACAGGAACTGGAGGTTGTTCGAATGCTACAGCAACTAGAACAGTTACCGTAACCACAGCACCAAACGCTGGAACACTAAGTGGAACAGAGGCTATTTGTTCGAATGGTTCAACTACTTTTACCAGCAATGGAGACAGTGGTGGAGCATTTACTTCTGCTACTACGGCCGCTGCAACTGTTAATGTTAGTACAGGAGCAATCACACCAGTTGCCGCAGGATCTTCTATAATCACTTATACCGTAACAGGAACTGGAGGTTGTTCGAATGCAACAGCCACAAGAACGGTAACGGTAACCGCTTTACCAACAGCGAGTATATCCTATGCAGGTACACCATTCACTACCTCTCAAGGGGCTGGTCAAGCGGTTTCATTAACAGGAACAAGTGGTGGTACATATTCATCTACAGCTGGTTTAACAATTGACGGATCGACAGGTTCATTGACCCCAAGTTCAAGTACAATTGGAACTTATACAGTTACCTATACCATAGCAGCTTCAGGAGGTTGTGCTCAGGTTACTGCAACAACAAATATTGATATCAACTCAGGCGTTACTACTTTTTACTTTAAAGGTTCAGGTTTAATGAATAACAAAACCAGTTGGACGGCCAATTCGGATGGTTCAACAGGTACAGAACCAACAGCGATGAGCACAGACGGATGTACTTTTAACATTTTCCATTTAGGGTCAAATGCTACTCCAAGTTTGAACGGTGCATGGACTTTAGGTACAGGAAGTAAAATTGTAGTAGGTAATGGTACGAATGCA
The DNA here is from genome assembly GCA_046304235.1 of Crocinitomicaceae bacterium. GTDB lineage: Bacteria > Bacteroidota > Bacteroidia > Flavobacteriales_D > Crocinitomicaceae > CANHVK01. The sequence continues at coordinate 12,805 of JBKCEW010000064.1, forward strand.
GTGAATTTCACGATGCCATATACCATTACGGGAGGTCAAATTGATGTTTCGAATAATGCAACGTTAACCATCACTACAACAACGAATCCAACATTGGGTACTTTAAACAGTGGTTCAACAATTGTTTATGCAGGTTCTTCTGCACAAACCTTACCAACAAGTGCAAGTATTCCTAATCTGACAATCAATAATTCAAGTGGGGTAAACGTTTCTGGTAACTCAACGGTGTCTGGCACTTTAACATTAACAGATGGAAAATTAAATGTACCAGCGAATACGACTTTAAC
>JBKCEW010000065.1:0-2583 GCA_046304235.1 Crocinitomicaceae bacterium
TTTTTTGTTTATTATAAATTTTCCAATTAACAATTAAACATCAACCATTCAACATTATTTTAAACTTTTAGTGATTTATTCTGTTGTAATGAGAAATCAATATATTATGCAACGTTTTCTTTTTATAGGTGCCAATTCTGATATGGCAATAGCAACAGCAACCCATTTTAAACAACAAGTAATAGAAATAATAGGACTTTCTCGTTCAGAATGTTCGAGTGTATATAGTCAATCACACATCATTTCCGGATTATCAGAAACCGATTTCCCACAGTTGGAAGGACAAATTGATGGATTGGTTTATTTTCCTGGTTCAGTGAATTTAAAGCCGATGCGTTCGTTGAAAGAAGTTGATTTGTTAGAGGAATATAAAATCAATGTGTTGGGAGCGTTCAATGCAGTGAAAGTATATTTGCCTAATTTAAAATTGTCAAATCAGGCATCAATTGTATTGTTTAGTTCTGTGGCTGTGCAATTAGGAATGCCATTTCACGCTTCGGTAGGAATGAATAAAGGCGCGGTTGAGGGATTGGTTCGTTCGTTAGCAGCAGAATTATCTCCAGAAATCCGTGTGAATGCCATTGCTTTATCTTTGACCGAAACCAAAATGACACAACGTATGGTGAATACTGAAGATAAAAAAGTGGCTATTGCTCAACGTCATCCATTGAATGCTATCGGAACGTTGGAGGATGTAACTCATATGCTTGAATTTTTATTGACACCAAAATCAGCATGGATGACCGGACAGATTTTACATTTGGATGGAGGAATGTCGGCGGTGAAGAAATAAAATAATAATTTAATAATCAACATTTATTATGTCTTTGCCTACAGTCAATATTGTTTGGTTCAAGCGTGATTTACGACTGGTAGATCATGAACCCTTAGATTTGGCGGTAAGGAATGGTAATCCCTTGATTTTAATATATGTGTTTGAGCCATCCGTGATGGAATATGATGATAGCGATATTCGTCATTGGCGTTTTGTATATCAGTCATTAAGCGATATGCAAAAAAAGCTGGATGAAGTCGGAGGTAATATCTATCTGTTTCACAAAGAGGTAAAAGGGGTGTTTGAATGTTTGCTGAAACAATTGAAAATTGACACTGTCTTTTCTTCGCAAGAGATTGGGAATAAGTTGACTTTCGATCGAGATTTAGATATGAAGTCTTGGTTTGGTGATCGTAATATAAATTGGAAAGAAAGCAGAACAGGAGGTGTAGTCAGAAGACTAAAATCACGTGAAAAATGGGATGCGCTTTGGAAAGAAACGATGCTTTCACCGGTTATTCAAACCGATTTGAAACAAATACAATGGTTTTATATAGAAGAATCTGAATACCAACAATTCAAAGGGGAAGAATTATCCAACGAAATAAAAGAGCCTAATCCGAATTTTCAAGTAGGAGGAACTACAACAGGACTTCGTTATTTAAAGAGTTTTTTAACAGAGCGTTATTTTAATTATAGTAGACACATTTCCAAACCTTTATTAAGTCGTAAAGGATGTAGTCGTATTTCTCCGTATTTGACATATGGAAATGTAAGCATGCGAATGGTTTATCAAGCCACTTTACACGTTTATCAAACATCTAAAAACAAGAGAGCGCTAGCCAATTTTATTTCACGCTTGCATTGGCAAAGTCATTTTATGCAAAAGTTTGAGGATGAATGTCGGATGGAGTTTGAACCTGTTAATCGAGCGTATGATAGCATTGTTAAAGAACGAAATCAAAGGTATATAGACGCTTGGCAACAAGGAAAAACAGGGGTTCCATTGGTTGATGCTTGTATGCGTTGTGTGGTGGCTACAGGATATATTAATTTTCGCATGCGAGCGATGGTCGTTTCGTTTTTTGTTTTCAATTTATGGCAAGATTGGCGAGAACTTCATTTTTTAGCACGACAATTTTTGGATTACGAACCTGGAATTCATTATCCACAAATTCATATGCAAGCTGGGATTACAGGAATCAATACAGTACGTATATACAATCCAATAAAAAACTCGGAGGATCATGATCCAGAAGGGGAATTTATCAAACAATGGTGTCCAGAATTAAAAGATATTCCTGCTCATCTAATCCACGAACCTTGGAAATTGAACGTATTCGAACAAGAGATTTATAATTGTCGTCTTGGTGAAGATTATCCTGTACCGATTGTTGTTATAGAATCGACTCGCAAATATGCCAGTGATATCATTTGGGGTATGCGCAAAGAAGCATATACAAAGGAAGAAGGAAAACGGATTTTACAAAAGCATGTAAATCAACGAAGAAAATGAAAAAGACACTACGTTTAATTTTAGGAGATCAACTCAATCACCAGCACTCATGGTTTCAACAAGTCGATGAAAACGTGGTATATGTGATGATGGAAGTTCGTTCTGAAACAGATTATGTGGTACATCATATTCAAAAAGTAGTTGCGTTTTTTCAAGCCATGCGTTTGTTTTCCGACGAACTAAAACAGAAAGGGAATCAAGTTATTTATTTACATTTAGATGATTCTGAAAATAAACAGTCGTTTACAGAAAATATACGATGGATTTCTCAAAAATATAAGATAGAAAATAT
>JBKCEW010000066.1:0-6691 GCA_046304235.1 Crocinitomicaceae bacterium
AGATACTTTAATACGTCAAACCCTACGTTCAGATTTAAAAAAAACTGGAATAGATTATCTTTCTGAAATCGGCGCTTTCATTACCAAAAATGAAGGTAAACACAACTATTTCTTAGTTTTAAATGTAGATGATAAAGATGAATTTAATGCTTATTTCTCTAATTCAACAAATGTAAACTTTACTACAAACCAAGAAGGTAATGTTGGAATTGTTGAACTAGGTTTAGATGATTTTAAAAAAAATAATTTAAACGAATTTTTAAAGAAAGAATCATCATTTAAATTCAAAGAAAAAGATTTCTCAAATGATATTACTATTGAGGGTAAAGGTTTTGATTTATTGTCTAAAAATGGTTTTTTCAAATTAAACTGCAATTTTTATGCAGATAAAATCTCTATTGATGGAAATATTCAAAATACATTTAATTCATTCAATAATAAATTTTCTTTAATCAAAAACGGCTTACATATTTCAGTAAATGAAAAAAATACGCTTCAAAACGTTTCTAAATTAATTCAAACTTTTAACCCAGCTTTTCCAGAATTAAATCATTTTGAAATTAATTATCGTGGTGTTTCTTTAACAGAAGGTGGCAATCCATATTATGCAGAGCCAAATTTTGATTTATTGATAGCTTTTAAAAACAAAATCAAACAAGATTCTATTCTAAGTTTTGTAAATAAATATAAAGACTTTGGATTTAGCTACTCTAACAATAAATTATCAATGGGTAAATCAGTTTATAGTTTAAAAGTTTTAAATGATACATATTTATTTATAAGTAAAAATTCAAAATCAGTCGCTCAAAAGTCTAATGATGATATTTTTGAAATTAATGGTTCACCAGAACTTTTAACTAAAATAAAAGCCCCAGAATACATCACTTCGTTTTTTGAAATGATGAGTCCATATGCAGCTTCTAAATCATACCTAACTTCGATTAAGAATATTAATTTAAAAGTGACAACAAATAAATTTAAAACTGAAATCACCTTTAAGAAAAATAAAAATTCATTTCAAGAACTTTTAAAAGCAGTTTTAATTGTAAAGGGAATTCAATAAAAATTAATGAGCGATATTATAAAATTATTACCTGATCATATTGCTAATCAAATTGCAGCTGGTGAGGTAATACAACGTCCTGCTTCCGTCGTAAAAGAATTAGTTGAAAATGCTATTGATGCAAATGCTAATTCGATCGATGTTGTCATTAAAAATGCTGGAAGAACTCTAATTCAAGTGATTGATAATGGATTCGGAATGTCTGAAATAGATGCTAGAATGGCATTTGAAAGACACGCCACAAGTAAAGTGCAATCGGCTGACGACTTATTTGCTCTTAAAACAAAAGGTTTTAGAGGAGAAGCCCTAGCATCAATAGCTGCAATCGCTCATGTACAACTACATACAAAACAAGAGAAAAATGAATTGGGTACCCTCATTGAAATTGAGGGAAGTAAATTAATAAATAACGAACAAATTGCATCCAAAAATGGAACATCTTTTTCTGTTAAAAACTTATTTTACAATGTACCTGCAAGAAGAAATTTTTTAAAATCTGATGCTGTAGAATTTGGACACATTGAGGAGGAATTTATTAGAATCGCTCTTGCTCATCCAGAATTATCTTTTTCACTATATCATAATGATTCTTTATGTTATAAATTATCCAATGGAAATTTAAGAAAACGAATTGTTGATTTATTTGGTAAAAATATAAATGACAAATTAATCCAAATTGAAGAAACAACTGATATAGTTAAAATCACAGGATTTGTAGGAAAACCTGAAGGAGCAAAAAAAACTAGAGGTGAACAATATCTGTTTGTAAATAACAGGTATTTTAAAGATATGTATTTTAATCACGCTATCAATAGTGCTTATGATAATTTAATTTTACCTAAAACCTTTGTTCCATATTTCTTGTTTTTTGAGGTGAAGCCTTCGAGCATCGATGTAAATGTACACCCAACGAAAACAGAAATAAAATTTGAAGAGGATAAAGAAATTTACGCTATACTTAAAAGCACAATTAAACTTGGTCTTGGGAAATTTAATATTTCTCCGTCCCTTGATTTTGAGGCTGAAACAAGTTTTGATATACCCTATGAAATGTATAAATCAACTCCTGTTGAACCGCAAATTACTGTTAATCCAAACTACAACCCATTTAATAACCAATCAACTACCAGTTCATCTTTAAGTTATGTAAAATCAGGAATGTCAAATGCAATTAAAAGTGCTGGATTTTCAAATAATGAGTTTAATAAATCTGACTGGGAAAATTTTTATGATATTAAAACAGAAAATGAGTCTTTTCAAAGTCAAATCGATATTCCAAAAAACACTACTTCTAATGAATTCATACTAAAAGAAAATTATATAATTACTTCAACCAAAAGTGGTTTGTTATTTATTCATTACAAACGAGCAAAACAACGTATTGTATATGATGAAATTATGCAGACTTTTGTATATAACCCTTTACATTCTCAACAATTATTATTCCCAATTAGCTTTAATTGCAACAAAAAAATACAATTGTTATGGGATGAAAATAGAACTACAATAGAGCGAATGGGTTTTATGTGGAATAATATTGATGAGGGGTTAGAAATAACTGGAACACCAGCTGAACTAGAATTAGAAACCGTAGAAGATGCTATTGATTCAATTTCACAAAATTTATCATTAGAAACATTTGATAAAAGTGAATTAGCACATATAATTGCATTAAACATATCAATCTCTGTATCCAGAAAAAAAATTACATTTTCAAAAGAAATAATTGATAATCTAATAGAAAGACTCTTTCAATCATCTGAACACCAATACGCTCCTAATGGTAAGTTAATTATGGAAACCAAATCATTAGAAGATTTAACTTTAAGTTTTAAATAGATGAACTTGTTTTCAAATATACCACAGGTTACAAAAAACCTATTAATCTTAAATATTTTATTTTTTGTAGCTAAATATGTTTTAAAAGGTAAAGTAATTGATTTAGATCATTTATTTGGAGCATACTATCCAAATTCTCCATTATTTAAACCTTTTCAAATCATCACCTATTTTTTTATGCATGGTGATTTTTTTCATATTTTATTTAATATGTTAATGTTGGTGATGTTTGGGGCCAGTTTAGAAAGATTATGGGGGCCAAAACGTTACTTTGTATTTTATGTAGTAACTGCTGTTGGAGCATATGTAATTAATAGCCTGATGGGGACAATTCAATTGATGGAAATTAAAAATCAATTAACAACATTAGGATATAATCTAACTGATTTAGAATACAGTATTAAAAACCAAGACTTAAGCAATATTTCGATTCTAAATTTTGAAAGCGTACAAATTATTGAAAATTACATAATAAAGTCAAAAACATCTATGATAGGTGCTTCAGGAGCTATTTATGGGATAATGGCTGCATTTGCATATCTTTTTCCAAATACTGAATTAATGTTGATGTTCCCTCCTATTCCTGTTAAGGCAAAATTTTTAATCCCAATTTATTTTTTAATCGAAATTTATTCAAATTTCCACGTTAATGATAATATAGCACATATGGCACATATTGGAGGTGGGTTAACAGGACTAATTTTAGTGTATTTTTGGAAAAAAAATAGAAATTATTTTTATTAAAATGTCAGTATTACTAGACGAAATAAAATCTGAAATTAAAAACAAGATGTTTATGAAATTAATTTTCATTAACATCTCTATATATATTATTATTCAGGTTTTAAGTGTTATAGCTAGATTAACAGGCCAAAACTTAAGTAATTTAGAGATTAATTTATTTACGCTTAAAACTTCTCCTTTTGAATTTCTATTTTCACCTTGGGGAGTTTTAACAAGTATTTTTAGTCACTTTGATTTCTTTCATCTTTTATTTAACATACTTTTTCTCTATTTTATTGGGAAAATTGCTGAATATTATCTTGGTTCAAAATCAATAATCATATTATATATTACTGGAGGTATCATTGGAGGTTTAATTGAAATTTTAGCACATACTTTATTTCCTAATTTAAATTTATTGAATTCTTTAGTTGTAGGAGCATCAGGTTCGATAATGGCTATTTTCATTGCTATTTCGGTCTATAAACCAACAACAGAAGTAAATCTTTACGGTATTTTTAAAGTTAAAATTATATGGTTAGCACTGGTATATTTTATTTTAGATTTAATTAAGATAGGAACACCTGATGGAATTGCACATTTAGCTCATATTGGGGGAGCAATAACAGGTTTTATATTATTGAATAACAAAGGTAAATTCTTAAATAGCATCAATAAATTATTTACATTAAAACCTAAAACTAACTTAAAAGTTAAAAAAGGCGGTAGACCTCTCTCTGATGAAGAATTTAATGCTGTAAAAAAACAAAATGAAGAACTTACTAATAAAATATTAGATAAAATATCAAAATCTGGATACGAATCACTAACAAAATCTGAAAAAGATTTTTTATTCAAACAAAGTAAAAATGGATAATATAATTTCAAGACTTTTTGGACTTTCAAAAATAATGAAAGTATTAACCTTCATTTGTTTGGTATGTTTATTATTTTCCTATTTGTGTCCATTTGTACATCCAAATGATTTCTGGTTACTTCCTTTTTTCGGATTAGCATATCCAGTAATTTTACTTTTTACAATCATATTTCTTTTTTATTGGGGACTTGCTAAATCAAGAATGTTTTTTGGCGTTTTATTAATATTATTATTTGGAGGAAAACTCCACTTTCGAACAATTTCATTACCGTTTAGCAAAGAAAAATTAAGCGATACTATATCAACAAACACGCTTAAAATAACAAGTTACAATGTGCGTTTATTTGATTTATATGAGTGGGGAAATGGAGGTAAATTTGAAAATCGAAATAATATTTTTAATTTTCTAAAAGAGAAAAATTCTGATATTATTTGTTTTCAAGAATTCTATCAGCAAGATCGACCAACTCAATTTCCTACTAGAGATACATTGAAAGGTTTATTAGAAACCCCCTACTGTCATGAACGATATTCTCATAAGTTAGAAGGTAGACAAAACTTTGGTATTGCTATGTTGTCTAAATACCCAATGATTTCAAGAGGAGACATCATTTTTGATGACCCATTAAACATTGATAATAATTATTGTATATATGCAGATATTGTAAAAGGAAAAGATACATTTAGAATATATAATGTTCATTTACAATCTATTAAATTCAAAAAAGATGATTATAAGGTGTTTTCTAAAAGCGCGAACAAAATCGTTGATAAAAAATCAACTATTGAATTACTTATAGAAAAATTAAAAATTGCCTATCCGAAACGTGCTGAACAAGCAAGAAAAGTAGTTGAACATATGCAACAATCTCCTTTTACAGTTATCATTTGTGGTGATTTTAATGATACCCCAATGTCATACACTTATAATATATTTGGTAGTTTATATGTAGATGCATTCAGAAATTCAAGCAGTGGTTTGGGAGTTACCTATGCGGGAAAAGTTCCTGCTGGAAGAATAGACTATATCTTTCATAGTAAAAATATACACTCTTCAGATTTCACCATACAAAATGAAGTCTATTCTGATCATAAAGCAATAAGTTGTACCCTTTGGAAATAAAAAAATATGTTATTAGAAATAAATCCCGAAAATGTAAACAACAACTATATTACTCGTGTTGTTGAAGTACTAAAAAAAGGTGGAGTTATTATTTTTCCAACAGATAGTGTTTATGCTATGGGTTGTGATTTATATAATAAAAAAGCACTTGAAAAATTAGCAAAATTGAAAGGTGTTAAATTGAATAAAGCAAATTTTTCTATTATTTGCTCTGATTTTAGTAACCTTTCAAATTACGTAAAACAAATAGATAAGTCTACATTTAAATTAATGAACACACACCTACCCGGTCCTTTTACATTTATTTTACAAGCAACAAATGAAATTCCAAGACTATTTGATTCGAATAGAAAAGAAATTGGTATTAGAATTCCAGATAATAAAATTGCAACTTCAATCGTTGAAGAATTAGGTTCACCGCTTGCAACAACTTCCTTAAAAGATATAGACTCTTTTTTAGAATACCATAATGATCCTTCTGAAATTTATGAGCATTATTCTGAAAAAGTAGATTTGATTATTGATGGAGGTTTTGGAAAATTAGATGGAACAACCGTTATTGATTGTTCACAAGGAGATGCTATAATTATTAGACAAGGTTTGGGTCAACTCGAATAAAATGTTTTCAAAAATTGAATTTTTAACTACTGATTTAGAATATATTAACCAAATAAATCAATTTATTAGAGATTGGTTTAATGAATACGATTATATAGTATCAAAAACTTCAGGGTCCACAGGGATTCCAAAAGAAATAAAATTAAAAAAATCATTTCTGCGCACTTCAGCTAGAATGACTGGAAATTATTTCAATTTTAAAGAAACTGATAATTTACTTTTAAGTTTACCTATTTTTGGAATCGGTGGTAAAATGATCGTGATAAGAGCAATCGAATTTAACACGAACCTTATCGTAGTTTCTCCACAAAATAATCCACTCTATTTAGTTCAAGGGTATCAAATTAAAATTGCATCTTTCGTACCTTATCAAATAAACAAAATAATAAATGAGGATCATACACTTTTTGATAATATTGAAAACATATTAATTGGAGGTGCACCTATG